>JAUTXB010000119.1 GCA_030838245.1 Acidimicrobiaceae bacterium | reverse complement strand
CTGAAATACGGCCGCCGTGAGCGGCGCAGAAGCGGGCACTGTGGCCTCGTCTCGATCCATCAGCTGGGTCTCTTTCTCCTTGCACCGGTTGAGGTCGGCAATTGTGCCCCGTTTCGATGCCGACTGCCTCGATACCACTCCCGGCTATCGGGCGTGAAAAGCTGTCGGGGCACGAGGGGAGTGGCGATGCACTGTGGAGTCATGGTTACGGGGTACAACCAGGGGGATTGGCCACGATTGATGGCCGGCGACTACGAGCGCCCGCCGGAGGTCCCCGACTCGGTCAACATGGACAACACCTTGTACATGGGTGAGCTGGTCGAGCCGCTCGGCTTCGACTCGATCTGGGCCACCGAGCACTACGGGTCGGCCTACTCGATGCAGCCGAACCCCCTGCAGTGGCTGGCCTATTGGGCCGGGCGGACCTCACGCGTCGATATGGGAACTGCGGTGATCGTCGCCCCGTGGTGGAACCCGGTTCGGCTGGCCCACGAGATCTCCATGCTCGACATCCTGTTGCAAGGCCGCCGGCTCCACCTTGGCATTGGCCGTGGCGTGGCACCCCACGAGTACGCGTCATTGGGGATCCCCATCGAGGAGTCGCACGCCTACTTCTACGACGTGGTCAATGCCATCCGAGCATCCGACGGTGCCGAACGGTTCACCTTCGATGGCCAGGTGTTCAAGATCCCTCCCACCACCGTTCGGCCCCAGGCCCGTCACAAGGGCGATCTCACTACCAACATCAAGGCGGCGTTCACCACCGACAAGTCGGCGCGTCTGGCCGCCGAGAACGGCCTTGGCCAGATGTTCGTCTCCGACGACGACCTGACCGGCATGACCGACAAGGTCAGAGGGTTCAATGAGATTCGCGCCGAGCTGGGCCTTGCTCCCGACCAACCGACCACGCTCTTGTGGATGTACTGCGCCGAGACATCATCAGCAGCGGAGGAGGGGTGGGAGTACTTCCGCAACCAACAGCTCGCCGCCCAGCACCATTATTTCGAGTGGAACAATCCGGGCTTCGAGGGGGTCAAGGGCTACGAGGAGTACCTCACCCGCCAGTCGGCCGACGTGGGCCACGCCGACGCCAGCGTCGAGAGCCGCCGCCAGACACAACCCATCGGCACGCCTGACGAGATCATCGACAAGCTCAAGACCCTGCAATGGGCCATCAGCCTCGAGACGCTTGTCATACACGTCTTCTACGGTGGCATGCCGCAGGACAAGGCCGAAAAGAGCCTCCGCCTCTTCGCCGAGAAGGTGCTGCCCGAGGTGCATGCCATGGCCACGCCGATGAACCCGGCCTCGCTCGGCCGGCCAAGCAGCTAGCCCCGTCATGCCCGCCCAGCGTTCGGCCATCCGAGGTGTGCAACTGGCCAGCGAGGTCTCGGGGACGGGGCCCGATCTGATCTGGGGCCACGGGCTCTCCATGAACCGGGCCAGTGATGCCGACATGGGACTCCTCGACTGGAGCCGGATCCCCGCAACCGTTGTCCGCTACGACGCCAGAGGTCACGGCGAGTCCGAGTCCACGCCGGAGCTCGGCGGCTACGGCTGGTCGGAGCTGGCCCGGGACCAGCTGGCCCTGGCCGACGCGCTGGGCATCGACGACTACGTGGCTGGCGGGGCCTCGATGGGCTGTGGCACAGCGCTCCACGCCGCCGTCCTCGGTGCCGGGCGGGTGACAGCCCTCGTGCTGGCCATCCCGCCCACCGCGTGGGAGACCCGCGCCGCCCAAGCCGAGCAGTGGGAGGTGGCGGCCACGGTCATCGAGCGCGATGGCGTCGAGGCGGTCATTGCCGCCCGAGCCGAGCTCGACCCCCCGGACCCCTTCGTGGGCGACGAGGTGCGGCGCCAGCAACAAGCGGCCGCGACCCGGGCGTGGGAACCGGGTCCACTGGCCCGAGTGATGCGCGGCGCGACCAGGGCCAACCTGCCCGATCGAGCGGACATCGCCCGGATCCAAGTCCCTGCCCTCGTCCTGGCGTGGACCGGAGATCCGATCCATCCTGTGTCGACGGCGGAAGAACTGCACTCCCTTCTTCCCGAAGCCGAGCTCCATGTTGCGTCGAGCCGTTCGGACCTGAGCTCGTGGACCGACCTCACCAATCGCTTCCTACAGCGGGTGCGTACTCCCTGAACCGGCCCGGACCGCCGCCGGCGGGAGACCGCTCCCCTCGGGCACAACGGGTCGCGGTGACCCTCGTGTTCTTCGCACTCGGTGCCGGCTCAGGAGCGTGGGCGGCGCGGATCCCTGCTTTCAAGAGCGGCCTGCACCTCTCGGCCGGGGTGCTCGGTCTGGCCCTGCTCGGGCCGGCGGTGGGCGCCCTGTTGGCCATGCCGGTCACCGGGGCCATCGTGGCCACCGTGGCCCCGCGACGCATCGTCCAGGTGGCGTTCATCCCCTTCGGAGGGCTGCTGGCCCTGCTCAGCGTGGCCGGTTCAGCGTGGGAGCTCTTCTTGATCCTGCTCGGCTGGGGTGCGGCGCTCGGGATCATCGATGTGGCCATGAACACCGAGGCAGCCGCCCTCCAAGACCGGCTGGGCCGGCTGGTCATGTCCCGATTCCATGCCTCCTACAGCGTCGGCGGCCTGGTCGGAGCGGGTACCGGCGCATTGGCCGCCGCGACGGGGATCAGTGTCGGTGTCAACTTCGTGATCGCCGGTGCGGTGGTGGCTGCCATCGGCGCCACTGCCGGCGAGGCCTTCTCGGTGTCAGGCGCTCGGTTCGAACCTGCGTCGGCGACCGGAGAGGAGCACATCGAGGGCGAACGGCACCGGCAGGTGCGTCGCCCACAACTGTCCTGGGTCCTCGTGGCCTTGGCGGCAATCGCTTTCGGTTGCTTCCTGGCCGAGGGGGCCGCCAATGACTGGAGCGCGGTGTACCTGCACGCTTCTCTCGGCGCGGCACCTGGACTGGCCGCCGTCGCCTACACCGCCTTCGCCTCGGCCATGGCCGCGGGACGGCTGGTCGGTGACCACCTGGCTGAACGAATCGGGCCGGTGCGCTTGGTCCGGCTCTCCGGTGCCACGGCGGCAGTCGGGTTCGGAGCTGCACTGCTGGCCGACCGGGTGGGGGCCGCTCTGGCCGGTTTCGTGGTCCTCGGGCTGGGCCTGTCCGTCGTGGTCCCCGTCGTGTTCACCGCAGCCTCGCAGCTCGGTCGGCCCGGGCCCTCGTTGGCCACGGTGTCGTCCTGTGGCTACCTGGGGCTCCTGGTCGGTCCGGCATTGATCGGGGGACTGGCCGAGGCGTTCGGGCTCCCGGGCGCCCTCGGCATCGTCGTGGTCCTCAGCGTGGCGACCGCCGTGCTCGCCGGTGCGGTTGCTCCGGGCCGCGGAGACCGAGCGGTCCCCGGCCCGTGAGCGTTCACGTCTTGAACTCGAACTTCTTCTTGTGCTTGGCCAACAGGGCAGCCGCTCCTTTCGGTGGAGCGGCAAGTCGGTAGGGAGCGGCAGGAAGGGTGGAGGCCTCGACGCCGATGGCGATGGGATGGAACCCCGGAGAGGTCGAGCTGGCCGGCATGGGGCCGACGAACGGGTTGAGCGGCGCCGCGACCGTGGGCGGCTCGGCGAACGGCGGCCGCTTGGCCTTCAAGTCCAAGAAGTCGAGCAGGTTGTGGGCGTTGGCGTCCCGGTAGGTCATGGCCGGAAGGTTCCACTTGGTCTCGACGAACTTCAAGATGCTGGTGTGGTCGTAGACGGTGTGGGAGACGAAGTCCCGCTTGGCGTAGGGGGAGATCATCACGAACGGGACGCGAAAGCCGGTGAGGTCGTAGGCACCGGGTTGGTCGGGGGGCACGGTGATCTCGGGGGGAACGTTATCGGGCCGCACCGTCGGCTGCGGGGGGACGTGGTCGTACCATCCGCCGTGCTCGTCGTAGACGAGGACCATGGCCGTCTTCGACCAATTAGGCGAGTCGAGCACGGCGCCGATGATCCGAGCGGCGTAGGCCTCGCCGATCGAGACGTCGTTGTGCTCCTCGGAGTAGTCGGTGTACGGGTCGACCAGCGAGAACTGGGGGAGATGCCCGGCGGCCGCGTCGGCCAGGAACTGGTTGACATGAGCCATCCGGCCATTGGTCTGGTTATCGAGAAAGTTGGGAAGGAAGAGGGCCGCAGTCGGGAGATCGGGGTAGTAGTCCTTCCAGGTGATGTCGTGGGCATCCAGGCGGTCGAAGATCGATCCGTTGGGCGGGTTGGCCGACGAGATCCCCGTTCCGTTGGTGGCGACATTTCCCAGCGCCGTGCCGGCGATCAGGAACCGCCGGTTCGGATAGGTCTGGCCCATCACCGAGGCGAAGAAGCGGTCGCCGATGGGGAACTGGCTGGCCAGCGAGTAGTAGAACGGCAATTGCTCCTTGTCCAGGTAGCCCATGGAAGCGGGCCCACAGTGTTGGGCGAATCCCTGATTGGTGCCGCCGCTCCAGCACAGATGGGATATGTCCCAGGTCTGGGTGATGTCGGCGTGGAGCGGCACCACCGTGTTGGGCAGGGGATAGGAGACGACGAAGCCGCCGCCGGGGCCCGGGTTGAAGTTGACCGGCGTGCCCTTGGGGTCCAGGGTCAGCCCGTCGCCTCGACCCAGCATGCCGAAGTGGTCGTCGAACGAGTGGTTCTCCATCATCAGCACGACGACATGGTCGATCTCGGGGATCGTGTCGGTCCCCGCGGCCAGATGGGGAAAGGGCCGGGTGTCCGGCTTCAGCAAGCTCCCGCCTGGGCCCAGTCCCTTGAAGCCCGACGGAGCCTTACCCGACGGCGTGGTGGCGGCATAGGCCGGCCGATGGCGATCCAGGGCTGCGGCGCCGGCCACGGCCGCGCCGGCGACGACACCACCCCCGAGTAGGGTTCGCCGATCGAACCTCCGCGCGTCGCCCACGAAGCGACACGGTACACCGGATGAGTTGCAACGCCTCGGTACTTGATCAGGCCCGGCAGGTCAGGGGCCGTCCGCCGTTGTAAGTGACCATGTCCGACAGGGCGGCGGCGACGTCGATGCTGCCGCCTCGTGGCGTTCCCTCGAGCTCGGCGTAGGCGCGGTGCAGGTTGCCGACGATGCGCTCGGGATCGGAGAGCCCGGCGAACTCGCCGAGGTCGGCGTGGCGGGCAGCCTCGAGCGGGCTGAGGCCGGCATCGATGCCCTGGGTGGCGGTGGCCAGGACGAAACGGAGATAGGACGTGACCTCGTCGATGAGCTCCGGACCGGCCACCGGCCCGTGGCCCGGCACGAGGGTCTGCGCCCCGAGTGGGCGTACGACGGTGTCGAGAACCTCGATGGCGCCGGCCACCGAGCCCATGAGCACGAACGGGGTGCCCTGGTTGAACAGCAGGTCGCCGCAGAAGAGCACCGATCGTTCGGGCAGCCACACGACCGAGTCGTTGGTGGTGTGGGCTGCGTCGCCCACATGGTGGACCTCGCACCGCATGTCGTCGACCCACACGGTCACTGCGTCGCGATAGGTGAGAAACGGCGGGGCGAGCTCGAGGGATCCCCAGTCGACGTCGTCCCAGATGCCGTGGAAGTCGGGCAGGCCGCTGGCCAGCACCTCGTCCCGGCATCGTTCGTGGGCCACGATCGTCGCCCCGGAGAAGAGGAAATTGCCGTGGGTATGGTCGCCGTGGTGATGGGTGTTGATCAGGGTCCTGACCGGTTGGTCGCTGAGGCCGCCGATGGTCGCGAGGTAGGCCCGGGTTCGCCGCTCGGTCGAGCAGGCATCGATGCTGGTGACCCCCCGGTTCCCGATCATGAACCCGGTGTTGTTGATGAACCAGCTCCCGTCGGGCTGGATGTAGGCATAGACCTTGTCGCTCACCTCTTCTGCCCGGGGCGGGCCGAGCGTCGGGAGATCACGGTGCGTGGAACTCATGGGGTGCTCCAAACGTCGGGTGGCTCACGTCCTGCCATGCTCGGGCAGATCCTATCGGCGGGCGGCAGAATGGTCCGGTGCCAGACCCGTACGCTCTGGACCGGTTCGTCGAGGCTCAGGACGACGGCAACACCTACGATCGGGTGGTCGAAGAACTGCGCCGGGGACGGAAGACCAGCCATTGGATGTGGTTCGTGTTTCCCCAGATCGCCGGGCTGGGCTCCAGCCAGACTTCGAAACGGTTCGCCATCGCGTCGCTCGGCGAGGCGAGGGCCTATCTGGACCATGCCGTGCTCGGCCCGAGGCTGATCGAGTGCACCGGCATCGTCGCCACATCAACGGCTGCGAGTGCGGAACAGATCTTCGGGAGCATCGATACGCAGAAGCTCCACTCGTCGATGACGCTGTTCTTGCTGGCCGCACCGGACCAGCCCCTGTTCGAAGCGGTGCTGGCGCGCTACTTCACCGGGCGCCTCGACGCCGCCACCGAGGACCGAGTCTGACGTGACGTCGGGCCGAACATCTCGTCCGAGGGCTCAGGATCCGTCGAGCAACTCGATCATGTTGCCCGCATAGAAGCGCTCTTGGTCGTCGAGGCTGGTGTTGATCAATGTCTCCTCGAACTTGGTCAACGGGTCCCGGTTTCCCTCGGGGTGCGGATAGTCGGTCGAGAACATGGAACAGTGCTGACTCAGTTCATCCGCGCTGGTGGGCGCGACGGAGAGGCCCGTCAGGAGCAGCGGGCTCGCGATCGCCGCACCGTGCGCTATTTCACCAAGTTGGCCGCGGAGGAGTGTGGCTCGGCGAACGGGAGGCCAAAGCGGCTACCCGGGTGTTGCTGACCGGTATCGATTCCCTGCTCCATCAATGGCGCGAGCGCCCTACCGGCGAGCAACGGGTATTCCTCGAGGACCTCTACGTGGCTCTCGTGCTCGGTGGCCTGCGACAGCTGGCCCGCAATCAGGTGGAGCGTTGACCGTCTGAGCGGTCCGATGCCACGGCGTGACCCGGATCGGCGGCCACCACGAGCTGGTGGGCCAACGCCAAGGTCCAGAACTTCAACAACCCGGTGGCACCCGACGGCAGCAAGCTCATCGGCATGGCCGGCGGTTCCACGTGGCCGACTTCGGTGTGGATCAGCTGAGCTCAGCGGGAGTGGGGGCCGGCCGGCGTCCGGCTTTGGCCGCCGCCACCCGGTTGGCGATCTTGGCCCAGGCTTGGCGGTCCCGCTCACCCGCCGGGCGGCCCACCCGGGTAACGGTGTCGACATCGGGCGACTCGGCCCGGAGGGCGCCCACCCGGCAGGCATCGGGGGAGCGCCGGGCAAACGGATCGAACTGATAGTGGTGCATGGCGTTGCCGTGGGTGATCCGTTCCACGACGTCGTCGTCCACTCCGGCCAAAAGCGTGCCCAGGACTTCGGGTCCATTGGGCCAGACCCCGTCGGAGTGGGGGTAGTCCGATTCCCAGCACAGGTTGTCCACGTTGAAGTGGGAGAGGTTCTCGATCCCCACCGGGTCGCTGATGAAACAGCACAGGATGTTGCGCCGGAACACCTCGGCCGGACCGCTGATGCCGTCGGGGAAGCTATGGCCGGTCCAGCCGTGGTGCCGTTCGCCGACGTGCTCGGACCGCCACAGGAAGTAAGGGATCCAGCCGACGTCGCCCTCGGTGAGCGAGAAGCGGAGGTCGGGGAACCGGGCGAAGGCGTCGCACCAGATCAGGTCGACCATGGTGAAGATGGACGCCACCGACGACAGGCTGATGGCCACGCTGGCCGGCGCATCGGCCGAGGTGTGGACAGCTTGTGACGAGGAGCCGACGTGGCAGCACAACACCGTCCCCTCGTCCGAGCAGGCGGCGAAGAGCGGGTCCCAGTAGTGACTGTGGATGCTGGCCATGCCCAGCGCTTCGGGGTTCTCGGAGAAGGTGACGGCATGGCAGCCCTTGGCCGCCAGGCGATGGACCTCGACCGCCGCCCGATCGACGTCGTACAGGGGCAGGATCCCACAGGGAATGAACCGCTCCGGATAGGCGCCGCACCACTCGTCGACGTGCCAGTCGTTGTAGGCGCCGATCATGATCTCGTTGAGGTGACGGTCAGGCCCCTGGCTGAGCACCTGCCCCGAGAACCCGGGCCAGTTGGGGAAATTCAGCCCGGCCAGCTGGCCGCCGGCGTTCATGTCCCGGACCCGCTCGTGCACGTCGTAGCAACCGGGCCGCATCTCGTCGTACCGACTGGCGTCGATGTTGTAGAACTCGGGCGACTTGCCGGCCACCGCGTTCAGGCCGAGATTCCGACCCCGGACATCGCCGTAGTACCACTGCTCCACTCCGTCGGGTTCGAGTACGACCCGCGGCGCCTGGCTCCGGTACTTTTCCGGGAGGTGGGCGGTGAACATGTCGGCTGGCTCGGCAATGTGGTCGTCCACGCTGATGAGAATGAGCTCTTCAGGATTCACGGCCCCCCTCTCGATGCACGGAGATCGCCCAGAGCGCTCCGTGGATCACGCTATCGGTGGCGGCGCCGGTGTCACAAGGTTGTTACCGTGAGGGCGTGGCATCGTCGCATCCCTACCACGACGTGGCCATTGCCGCAGTGGCCAACAGCCGGCAGGCTCGTCGGCTGGAGGGATCCGACTCGCTGTCGATCACCCTCGACGCGGCCCTGTCCGTGCTCGAGACGGCGGGGATGGACGCGTCCGAGGTCGACGGGGTCGCCGGTCGGCACGGTACCGCCCTGGCCTACCAGCTCGGGATCGGACCGGTCTGGGATCCGCGTCTGAGCGGGGGGGTCGACGCCGTCCTCATGGTGGCCGCCGCGGTGGCCACCGGCGCGGTCAGCGCCGTCCTGTTGGCCGACGGGGAGGCCGGCGCCTATACCGATCGGGCGGCCATGGCCCCGTGGACCCGGCCGGGAAACGAGTTCGTGGCTCCCTTTGGCATGTTCACCGCGGCCGAGTTCGCCCTGATCGCCCGGCGGCACATGGAGCGCTACGGCACGACCGTCGATCAGATGGCGCACGTGGCCGCCACGATAAGGAACAACGGCAGCGTCAACCCCGAGGCCATCTACTACGGGCGCGGCCCGTTCACCCCGGCCGACATCCGCTCGTCCCGGCCGGTGGCTGAGCCGTTCAACCTGCTTGACTGTGCGACCACTTCCGAAGGGGCGACGGCGTTGTTGATCACGACCGCGGAACGGGCCGCCGACCTCCGGTGCCCCCCGGTGTACGTGTTGGGGGGAGGCATCGATCATTTCGGGCCCTCCTACCAGCATCCGCCCAGCTGGGACCTGATCGGCAACACCGATGTCCCCAACGGGTACGTGGGCCGCCGGGCGGCGCGTCAGGCATTCGCCACCGCCGGGATCGGACCGGACGAGGTGGACGGCTGCGAGTTCTACGACCCGTTCTCATTCGAACTGATCCGGCAGTTCGAGGCGTTCGGCTTCTGCGCCGAGGGTGAGGGCGGCGAGTACGTCACATCGGGTGTGATCGAGCCGACCGGCCGGCATCCGGTGACGACTGACGGCGGCACCATGTCCTTCAGCCATCCCGGAGGGTTGACCCAGATGCTCCAACGAGTGGTGCGCGGAGTCGAGCAGGTCCAAGGACGAGCCACTGGGGTACAGCTGGCCGACCCCGAGGTGGTCATGTGCACGTGCGGTGGCGCCGGCGCACTGTTCAACGACGTCGTGTTGCTGGGCAAGACCCGGCCGTGACCCGCCTCGAGCCCCAACCGGGGGGTATCCCCGTCCCTCACCCGTCGCAGTGGAGCCGGCCCTTTTGGGAGGGATGCGCGGTCGGCGAGCTGCGTTACCAGCGCTGCCATTCGTGCCAACACCCCCTGTTCAACCCCGGCCCGATCTGCCGGCGGTGCCGGAGCCGTGACCTGGACTGGCAGGTCAGCCCGGGGAAGGGGACCGTCTACAGCTGGACGATCTCGTGGCAGCCGCCGTCGCCCGGGTTCGTCGTCCCCTATGCGCCCGTCATCGTCGACCTCGACGAGGGCTACCAGATGCTCTCCAACGTCATCGACTGCGACACCACCGACGTCGTGGTCGGGTTGGACGTGGAGGTCGCCTTCCGACCGGTCGGGGAGGGTATCGACCTCCCGTATTTCCGACCCCGCCCACCATCGGGTGCGCGCCGATGACGCTGGCCGGCGTCCGGGTGGTGGACCGTACCGGCGGCGTGGCCGGCCCGTACTGCACCAAGCTGCTCGCCGACGCGGGGGCGGACGTGGTGGTGGTCGAGCCCCCCGGGGGCGCCGAAGAGCGCCGCTCGGGGACCGGGGCTCTCTTCGACTTCCTGCACACCTCGAAGCGGTCCGTCACCGTCGGTCGGGACGAAGCCCTGACCGACCAGGCCGATGTCATCGTGGCCGACCGGCACTTCGACGCCGCCGCGGCCAGACGGGCCCGGCCGCAACTGGTGGTGGTGACGATCAGCCCGTTCGGGTCGACGGGGCCGTGGGCCGCTCGGCCGGCGACGGAGTTCACTCTTCAGGCGACCTGCGGGTCGACCGGTGGCCGGGGTCTCCCCACCGGACCACCGCTGGCGGCCGGCGGCCGATTGGGAGAGTGGCTGGCCGGGACCTACGCCGCCGTCGGCGCCATGGCCGCCCTCCGGGAGGCCCGACGGAGTGGCTGCGGCGACCACCTGGACGTGGCCATGCTCGATTGCATGGCTGTGGCCATGGTGACGTACCCGTCGGTGTTCGCCGACTTTCAGTCGGCCAGCGGCCGGCCGCCCCTCACCGGCGCGACCCGGACGATCGAAGTGCCGTCGATAGAGCCGACGGCCGACGGCTGGGTCAACTTCACCACCAACAGCGCCCAGCAGTTCAGTGACTTCGCCCTGCTGATCGGCCACCCGGAGCTGGCCGACGACCCGAGGTTCACCCGAGCCGGACCGCGTTTCACCCACCGGGACGAGTTCTGGCCGATGGTGCACGGCTACACCGAGCCCCGGACCACCGCCCAGGTCATCGAGGAAGCGGGCATGTTGCGGATCCCGGTAGCGCCTGTCCTTCATGGTGGCAACGTCATGGACTTCGAGCAGTTCGTCGCCCGAAATGTGTTCGTACCCCACCCCTCAGGGAGATTCCGCCAACCCCGGGTTCCCTATCGCATCGCCGGGGTGCCGGCCCCCGATTTCGGCCCGGTTCCGGACGCGGGTCATGACGACGACGACCGCCCCTGGCCGGAGCGCCCCCCGGCGTCGGACGACGGCAGGTGGCAGTTGCCCCTGGTCGGGGTACGGGTGGTCGATCTGACGGCGTGGTGGGCGGGGCCCTCGGCTACAAACACGCTCGCCAGCCTGGGCGCCGATGTGATCAAGGTGGAATCGTCGCATCGGCCCGACCTCATGCGCTTCGCCAGCACCCGCTCGCCCGACGAGCCGCGCTGGTGGGAGTGGGGGCCCTTGTTCCATGGGGCCAACACCAACAAGCGTGCCGTGACCATCGATCTGGCTCGGCCCGAGGGCCACGACCTGGTCATGCGATTGTTGGCCGGGGCAGACCTGGTGGTCGAGAACTTCACCCCTCGGGTCATGGACCAGTTCGGGCTCGGTTGGGACGACCTGCACCGAGCGAACCCGGCCCTGGGCCTGGTCCGCATGCCCGCCTTCGGCCTCGACGGCCCCTGGCGAGACCGTCCCGGGTTCGCCCAAACCATGGAATCACTGACCGGCATGGCGTGGATGACCGGACAGGCCGGCGGCCCACCCGTCTTGGTGCGGGGAGCAGGAGACCCGCTCGGCGGGCTGCACGCCGCGCTGGCTGCCCTGGTCGCCCTGTCCTGGCGTGACGCCGACGGTCAAGGCCGGATGGTAGAGGCCACCATGGTCGAATCGGCGCTCAACGCCGCCGCCGAGCAAACGATCGACTTTCAGCTGACCGGCCAGGCCATGAGCCGGCAGGGCAACCGGAGTCACGGCGACACTGCCCCACAGGGCGTGTACCCGTGCGGGTCAGACGAATGGATCGCCATCGCCATCGAGACGGATGCCCACTGGCGCTCCTTCTGTGCCATCACCGGGGACCCGTCGGCGACATCGGGATCCGAGCTGAAGGGCATCGCCCTCGGCTCCCCCCATGCCCGTCGGGCCCATCACGATGCCATCGATCGCTGGATCGGGTCGCGGTGTTGCCAGGAGCCTGCCGCCCAGTTGGTCGAGCAGCTGGTGGCTTCGGGCATCCCGGCGTCGGTCGTCATCAAGCCGTCGGCCATCACCGCAAACCCCCAAGTGCAGCACCGGATGCTGTTCGAAGCCGAGGGCCATCCCGTCACCGGGGACCACTTGATCCCGGGCCTGCCCTTCCGATCGGCCCACGTCGATCGATGGATCCGGATCCCTTCGCCCACCCTCGGCCAGCACAACGACCAAGTCCTGGACGAGCTGGGCGTCGGGCCAGGCGAACGTGAGCAGCTCCGTGACACCGGGGTCATCGGCGACTCGCTCGACCCCCGGTGACCACTCGGCCGTGCTCGCTACTCATGGCTGACGTGCTCCGGCCCCTGTTAGCGGCGCTCAAGGATGGTCGGGTCGGCTCGCAGCTCGGCTCGCGCCATCGCCTCCCAGTAGCCGATGAACCGCTGGCCATCCGACTGTTCGAAGAGGTCCCGGACGGCGGCCGGCAATTCGACCCCGCCGCCGGCCGCCTCGACGTACCAAGCGTTCCGGCAGCGCTGCTCAAAAGCCACTGAGCGCTGGTGGGCAGCCCGGACGTTGGCCCCGATGACCAGGACCCCGTGGTTGGCCAGCACGCCGATGTCCGCACCGCTCAATGCCTCGACGGCCGCTCGTGCCGCGTCAGGATCGTTGACCGCTCGCTTGTACTCGTCGACGAGGGCAACCTTCCCACCTCCCAGTCCCGAGCTCTGGTCGTAGACGCCAGGTATGCGGTGGAGATCGGCCCACACCGTGCCGAACCGGGGGTGATGGTGGACAGCCACGCCGACGCCGGGATGGGCACGGTGCAGCTCGAGGTGCAGTTGTGCTCCGGGCGGCATGGGCCAGTCGCCCTCCACCACCCGGCCCTCGAGATCGACGCGGATGACGTCGCAGGCGCGGAACTCCGCCCAGGTCAACAGCCACGGATTGCACAGCAGCGTGCCGTCGCCGAGCCCGATGGTGATGTGCCCGGCCAGGTGGTCGTCGTACCCCTCGCGCCACAGGGTTCGGGCCAGGAGCACCAGCTCCTCTTTCAGTGTCAGGTCGGGAAGCAGCTTGTCGGCGGTCGGCGTGAAGGCAGTCATGGCAGGCATATCTCCGGGAGTGGGTGGCGGTAGAGGGTGGCGGCGTTCTGATGGGTGAGCAGGCGGAGCTCGTCGACTGGGAGGTCGCCCCAGTACTGCTCGATCACGTCCTGGGTGTCGGGCCAGGTACCGTCACCATGGGGATAGTCGGTCTCGACCATGACGTGGTCGACGCCGATCCGGTGACGGGTGTCGATGGTGGACGGGTCGTCGATGGTGCAGAACCAGAAGTTGCGCTTGAGCACCTCGGCCGGGCGGATGTCCCACCCGATGCCGTACCCCGAGCGGTCGACGATGTTGTCGAGACGGTCGAGGAGCATGGCCACCCAGCCGATGCCTCCTTCGGACATGGCCACCTTGAGGTCGGGATGACGCACGGCATACCCCGACCACAGCCACTCCGAGCAGGCCGACAACGACATCTGCCCGAACATGGTCGCTCCGAGCTGGAGCATCGGGCTGTCGGCGGCCATATCGGACATGCCCGAAGAACCGACGTGCAAGGAGATCACTGTCTCCGTCTCCGCGCAGGCTTCGACGATGGGGTCCCAGTACCCGCTGAAGATGGATGGAAACCCCAGCCGGTGGGGCCGCTCGGGAAGGCTGACCGAGCGAAACCCGCGGCTTGCGTTGCGCCTGATCTCGGCGGCGCCGAGGACCGGATCGGAGAGAAAGGTGATGCCCTGGGGAATGATGCGGTCGGGGTAGACCGAGTACCACTCCTCGTAGAACCAGTCGTTCCAGGCCCGGGTCACGGCCAGCCCGAGCTCAGGATCCTTGGCCTGTGAGTACACGCGGCCGCAAAAGCCGGTGATCTGGGACGGGAAGTTCAGCGACGCCCACACTCCGTTGATGTCCATGTCGCGAATCCGGGCGTCGATGTCCCAACACCCCGGCCGCATCTGGTCGAACCGGCACGGCTCGATGCGAATGGTGTCGCGGGTCCGGCCGGCGAGGGCATTCGCTCCCGATTGGGTGAACGAGTCCCCCTCGAACTCCCACACCTGATGGCCTTCATCGGTCTCGACGATCCGGGGTGCCCGGTCCTGGAGGAGGGAGGGGAGCCGCCCCTCGAACATGTGGGGTGGTTCGACGAGATGGTCGTCCACCGAGATCACCGTGTAGCGGACCGGTCGAGGATCGGGCTCGGGCAGGAACCAGTCGTGCTGCTCGGACACCGTTGTCGTCTGCATTGCGTTCCCCCGTGGTGGTTGAGCCGGCCCCGGTTGACGGGCCGACGCGTTCGGGGCACTCCCAGGTCAGGCTTGGATCGTATCGCGTCGGAACGATCAGCTCCCTGCGCCGGTAGGTTTGTTGCCGGCACCCGATGAGGGAGCCCCAGCAGCAAGGAGGACGGCCCGATGAGCGATGCCTTCATCCTGGGGGGTGTGCGAACGCCGGTGGGGCGCTATGGCGGCTCGCTATCGCACCTGCGTCTGGACGACCTGCTCGGCCAGACGATGGTGGCCGCGTGCCAACGGACAGGCGTCCCCCTCGACCGGATCGAGGACATCAGCGCGGGCTGCGTGAATCCTGCCCATGAGGGCATGGGCGACATCGCCCGGTGGGCCGCGTTGGCGGCGGGGTTTCCGGACTCCGTCCCGGCCGTCACCGTCAATCGGTTCTGTGCGTCGTCTCTGACCGGCATGATCTCGATCGCCCATGCCATCCGCAGCGGCGAGCTCGGCGTGGGGCTGGCTGCCGGAGTGGAGTCGATGTCTCGGTCGGGGTGGGCGTTCATGAAGGGTGACGCGCCCTTCAGCCCCCGTGGCCCGTTGTTCATCCTCGACACGATGTGGGCCGGCGCCGGTGGACCCCCGAACCCGACCCTATTGGCCGCCGACGCCTACGTCGCCATGATCAAGACGGCGCAAAACGTTGCCGACCTGTACGAACTGACTCGCCAGGAGATCGACGCCTTTGCCCTTCGCTCACACCTGCATGCCGCCGCGGCCCGAGACTCGGGCCGTCTGGCCGCCGAGATACAACCTGTCGAGATACCGGCCTCTCGCAAAGAGGCAGCGCGTACCTTCGAGCACGACGAGATGATCAGGGCCGACACCACCGCCGAGCGCCTGGCTTCCCTTCCCCCACAGCCGAACACCACCCAGATGACGGCGGGAAACTCGTCACCACTGAGCGACGGAGCCAGCGCCGTCGTGCTGGCCAGCGGTGCTTCGGCCGAGGTACTGGGCATCGAGCCCATGGCGCGGGTCGTCGCTTCGGCCACCCATGCCCTCGACCCCCAGTTGATGGGGATTGCTCCGGCGTTCGCCATCGCCGCAGCGCTGAGGAGAGCCGGACTGGCGCCTACCGACATCGACGTGTGGGAAGTCCATGAGGCCTTCGCCGCCCAGGCCCTGGGCGTTCTGCGCGAGCTGCCTCGACAACTTGACGGTTTCGAAGTCCCCGACGACCGCCTGAACCCCAACGGTGGGGCCGTTGCCATCGGCCATCCGTTCGGGTCTTCCGGTACCCGCTACGTGCTCACGCTGGCCACCGAGCTCCGGTTGCGTGAGGCTCGCTTCGGCGTCTTGGGGGTGTGCGTGGGCTCGGGCCAGGGAGTCGCCCTGGTGCTCGAGAACGTGAGGGCGGCCTAGGGCCGGCTCCTCAGGGGATGAGGAGGACCCGGCCGAATGCCTGTCGGCTCTCGATGTAGGCGTGGGCCTCCCCGGCCTCGCCCAATGGGAATCGTCGGTCGATGACCACCCGAAGATGCCCCTGGGCGATGTCGTCCAGAATCCTGGCGATGACGCCATGGGGCCTCGGAGAGAGGAACAGCTCCGCTCCCAGGAAGTAGCCCACCAACGACTGGTTGTTGGCCCGCATGGTCGAGATGTCCAACATGGACGTGACATCCCGGCCGGCGTCGCCGAAGGTCATGCACCGGCCCCGGTAGGCCAGACAGTGCAGGCTCTTTTGCAAGTTGGACCCACCGACGGAATCGACGATTACGTCGGCGCCGGCACCATCGGTCAGTTGCCGGACGGCATCGACGAAGTCGTTGGATGCGTAGTTGATGCCGTGATCGAGCCCGTAGTCGCCGAGACGGGCGAGGCGCTCATCACTGGAGGCGGTGGCCATGACCCGGGCTCCCGCTTGTTTGGCCATCTGGATGGCGGCGATGCCCACGCCACTGGCGCCGGCATGGATGAGCACGCTCTCCCCTGGTTGGAGACGCCCGAATTCGAACAGACAGTCGCTGGCCGTGCCGAAGGGTACCGGGACGCAGGCCGCTTCCTCGGTCGACAATCCGTCGGGAACGACCCAGCAGAAGGACTGGCCCACCGCTCGAAGCTCGGCGTGGGAACCGTCCACACCGACCGTCACCACCCGATCGCCGACGGCGATCCCGTCGACATCGTCACCGATCGTCAGCACCGTGCCGGCGCACTGGTAGCCGACGATGTGGGGAACACTGGCCAGATCTCCTCCCAGTCGATTGAGGGTGTCGCCGCCCTCGATACTGATCGCTTCGACTCGAATCAGGACGTCGTCCCGTCCGACGTCGGGATCGGGCACATCTTCGAGGCGAAACACATCCGGACCACCAGTTTCGTAGTAGACGGCTGCCTTCATCACACTCTCCTCGTCTGTCGGCTGCGGGCGTTCCGGCCATGCTAGGCAGCGCGCCGACGAGTACGGTCGGTGCATGCGCGAATTTGAACTCCTGACCGGGGTCCTGGACAAGACCGGCGACGTCATCGCCGGGGTCGGAGCGGATCAGGGCCGCCTCCCGACACCGTGCAAGGAATACGACGTCACCGCCCTGGTCAACCACATCGTCGGCTGGATCCAGGTATTCGACGCCGGGAGCAACGGACGGCCCTTCGAGGGCGACGCCACCGCCTACCGGTGTGGTGCCAATCCCGAAGCCGAATTCCGGGCCGCGGCGGCGGGAGTCGTCGCCGGCTGGGAGACCCACGGGCTCGATCGCCAGGTGCGCGTCGTCAGCGGGGAGATACCGGGCGAGATGGTGTTCAATATGACGCTCATGGAGTACCTGGCCCACGGATGGGACCTGGCCACCGCCACGGGACAAGACCCTCCCTATACCGACGACGAGGCGACCGAGACCCTGGCCAGAGCGGAAGGAACGTTGCCTGCCCAATACCGGGGCGCCGACATGCCCTTCGGGCCTCCCGTCGCCATAGATCCTGACGCCCCCGCCGTCGACCGCTTCGTCGCCTTCATGGGTCGCCAGCCGACCTAACTTCGAGGGGCCCAACGGTCATCGGACCGGTTCGGTTCCGGTCGACGGTCAGCGAGTGCCGACCTTCTTCAGGAACGGGACCAGGTTCTTGAAGAAGACGTTGTTGGGGTAGGCGCCGGCCGGGTCGTTGTGGGCGTAGGTGCTCTGGCGGTTGATCAACGTCAGGTTGCCGGCGGGGATATTGGATTGCTGAGCCAGCAGCTGGGCCGCGGTCAGCACCCCCTGACCGCCCAGGTGCGCTCCGAAGGCGTAGATGCGCAGGTTGTGGGGAAGGTCGTGGCCCATGGTGGCATGGACGTCGAGGACGCTCTGTGCCGGGTTGGCATTGCCGATGGCGACTGCGGCGGTGTCATCGGTGAGGCGCTGTGGGAAGTACCACTCAGTCCCGTCGGTGTTCTGGATGCCCATGCCCGAGAACATGGTGGCGAAGCGCTTGATCGGCGTCAATGCGCCGGTGCCGTCCCAGCCATGGACAGGCCCGCTGGCCGCGACCCCCTGGCCCAGGTGGGCTTGGGCAGCGGCAAGGCTGGCCGGAGAGGTCGCCACATTGAGTGCGTATCCGTACTGGCCGATGTTGGTGACCGGCACCGCGGGAACGATGTCGGCCGGGAGAAGGCCCGAGGTCTCACCGAGGGACGGCATGTCGGGGGCGAGCAAGGCGGCCGCTGATCCGGTGGCGTTGAACAGGCCGGCGAACGGGGCCACGATCCCGCCGAAGCTGAGCCACGGAGAGGCGGAGGGTGCATCGAGGGTCTGCAGGTCCTGTGTGGCCTGGGCGGAGCTCAGGGGAGTGGGGCTGCTGCCTCCGTCGATGTAGACCAGCCCGGCCAGAGCGTCGGCTCCGGCCTGTCCACCGAAGTCCCATGTGGCATAGGCAGTGACCACCGAACCACCGAGCGAATGGCCACCCAGGACGACCCTGCCACCCAGCTTCTTTGCCGCACCGATCACCACGTGCAGATCCTGGACGGCCACGTTCATGCCCCATTGGGCGGCAAAGGCGACCGTCGAGGTCGCGACCGATTGGAAGTGGCGACTGACGCTCGGGTTCTTGAGATAGCCGAGGTAGTAGTTGAAGAGCTGTGTCGAGTTGATCTTGCCCATCTTGAACAGGTTCAACTCCGACTGGTCCTCGAGCAGGTTTTCCCGTCGCTCAACCGACCACACCTGCCAGCCCGGTGTCTTGGCGACGATCCACTTGGCCAGAGGCACGAAGTAGGCGCTGCCGGCAGAGGTTCCCGGCTCGAGGACCAGGACGTTCTTCGCCGTAGTCGGCCCGATCTTGAGGATGCCCACCTTGTTGTACCGAGACGGGGTTCCCGGCGCATCAAAGCCATGCACCCACATGACGTGGAGTGGGGCCGGCGAAGCCGCAGCGGGAGCTGCAGGCGATGACGACCCGAATCCAACGGTGAGGACCGTGAGGCTGACAACAGCCATGCCCACCAGCAGCGATCGCCCGACTCCACGAGCTGTGCTCATCCCAGCTCAACCTACAGGAACGTCGGGTCAGATCTGATCCTCATCAGGTTCCGAGGCTGGCGTCGACGCGGCCCGCAGCACTCGATTTGTTCACCGTGGGTTCAGCGATGCGTCGCCTGGTCGCGACAGCCCGTTCATCTCTCCGATCTATGGTTCTCCTGTGTACCGAACCCCTGGATCAGCCGGTACGGACCCGTCCCCCGCCCCCATCCCGACGTCGCCCCCGACCGAGAATGATCTGCGCGAGCGTCGGATCCCCATCGCCGGCACTTGGAACCTGCGCCATGTGGGTGGGTATCCGACCGCTGAGGGTCGAACGACCAAGCCGTACACTCTGATGCGAAGCGATGCGCTGCACCGCCTCGATGATGGAGGGCAGGCCTCCCTGCGAGAACTCAACGTCCAGACCATCATCGACCTTCGACGCGACACCGAGCGCGAGCTGCATCCCGACCGGGTCGACCAAGTGGGTGCCAGGGTCGTCATCCGCCCTTTGTTCGATGACGAACGAGGAACAGGGTCAACGGGAGACCTTGCCCTGTCCCTCGGCGACATCTACCGGATGCTGATCGAAGATCGGGGGCCGGTTATCGCCTCAGTGGTCCGCGAGCTGGCCGCCCCCGGCGCGCTTCCGGCCGTGGTCCACTGCTCGGTCGGCAAGGATCGCACCGGCGTGATCATCGCCTTGGTCCTTTCGGTCGTCGGTGTACCTGACGAGGTCATCGCTTCGGACTTCGCCGCCACCGGGCTCTTTCTCACCAGTGAGCAGCGAACGGCGATGGTCTCCATGATCACCTCCTACGGGATGGACGAGGATCGGGCGGCACAGTTGATGTCGAGCGATCCAGTGCTCATCACCGAGGTGTTGGACTCCGTTCGCCGATACCACGGCTCGGTGGGGTCGTACCTCGTCGCCCACGGCGTCTCCCTCGATGAGATCGAGGTGCTCCGTCGGGAACTTCTCGAATCTTCGTTCGGTGCCGCCGACGCCGACGCCGAAGTGGCGGTCCCGCTTTCGGGCTAGCGAGGGTCAGGCTGGTCTCCGGTCGCGACGTGGTCCCTGGGATGGACGACGTCTTCGGCAATCAGGCGCAGCTTGACGTTGAGGCGCTGGGAGGCTCGCATCAGGATGTTGAACGCTTCAGCTTCCGAAACGTCCTGACGGGCCATGAGGATCCCCACTGCCTCACCGATCACTTCGCGTGTCTGCAATCCCTTTCTCAGGTTGTCTATGGTTCGGGACGTGGACCAGGCAACCGCGGCATGGGCGGCGAACACCGCTCCGAAGGCTACGTCGTGCTCGTCGAATGCATCGGGTTGCGCCGAATACAGATTGAGTGAGCCCATCGTGTCCCCGTCAACGAACAGGCGGAGCGAAAGGATGCTCTCGACCCCCGACTCGGTACTGGCGCGATGAGCA
>JAUTXB010000108.1 GCA_030838245.1 Acidimicrobiaceae bacterium | reverse complement strand
CCGTGCCCGGCTTGACGGCGTAGTAGTTCATGTTGATCCGCGACTAGATGTCGACGGCCAACACCAAGTCGACGACGTTCTCCGCAGGGATGCTCAGCCACAGGCTGTGTCGGGGGTGGCGGCCCAGCGGTGTCGTGCCCACGGGCGGGTTAGCCCCCGCCACCGGGAGGCTCGTGGCCACGTGCCTCCTCTCGATGTCCTCGGTCATAGTGGTGCGGTGGTCAATTCTCGTTCGACGTCTGGGCCATCGGGACCCGAGCCGCCAGAATCCGGCGGTGCGGCGTCTCAGCCTGCCACGGAACCGCCGAGATCCGACGTCACGGCCCGGCGGCGGTCGGTAGCCGTGGCCGGCCACGTCGGCGATGAGCAGACCGCCCGGGAGGGCTTGGCCGATGGGGCTCCGACCGTGCGGGCGACGGCGCTGGGTGCCCTCGACCGGCTCGGTGCCCTCGGCGACAGCGAGCTGTCGGCCGCCCTGAACGACCCCGACCCCGCCGTACGCCGCCGTTCGTGCGAGCTGGCTGCGACGTACGCCAACTGCGATGTTGCCGCCGCCCTCGGTGATCCTGACCCGTCGGTGGTGGAGATGGCGGCATGGGCACTTGGGGAGCGCGAGGACCGGGACGCAGTACCGGCCCTGTGCCTGATGGCCGACAGCGGCCAGGGCCATCGAGACCCGCTGTGCCGGGAGGCTGCCGTGGCCGCCCTCGGGGCCATCGGTGACGATGCCGGCCTGCCCGCCATCCTGGCCGCCCTCAGTGACAAGCCGGCGATCCGCCGTCGGGCCGCGGTGGCACTGGCCGCCTTCGAGGGACCGGACGTCGATGCGGCATTACATCGATGCCTCGACGACCGCGATTGGCAGGTCCGCCAAGTGGCCGAAGATCTCCTCGCCACTGAGTAGCTCGCCACCGAGTAGCCCGATCCACCGAGTAGCCCGATCCACTGAGTAGTGGAATCCCCGCCGCTCAGTTCTCGGCCGCGGCGAAAATGGCCCGAAGGCTGTCGAAGTCGTCGAGACATTCGCCCGCCCCTTGGACGACGCACTCCAACGGGGTCGACACCAGATGCACGGGCACGGCCGTCTCGTTGGCCAACCGCAGGGCCAGCCCGCGCAGCAGGGCGCCTCCCCCGACCAGATGGATGCCGCGATAGATGATGTCCTGGGCCAGCTCGGGTGGTGACTCGCTCAGGCAGTCGATCACTGTGCTCACGATGGTGCTGACCTGTTCTTCGATCGCCCCGCGGATCTCCTTGGGCGAGAGGACCACCGTCTTGGGCAGGCCGGTCGACACCTCGCGCCCTCGAACCTCGGCCCGCACCTCACCGGCATAGGCCATGGCCGAGCCGATGGCCAGCTTGATGTCCTCGCCGGTGCGCTCGCCGATGGCGATGCCGTACTGGGTCCGTACGTAGCCCTGGATGGCGGCATCGATGTCGAAGCCGCCACACCGGATGGCCCGGACGGCCACCAGGCCGCCGAGCGAGATGACCGCCGTCTCGGTGGTCCCTCCCCCTACGTCGACCACCATGTTGCCCATCGGCTCGTGGATGTCGAGGCCCGCCCCCATGGCCGCGGCCATGGGTTGCTCGATGAGGTAGGCCGCCGAGGCCCCGGCCCGCCGAGCCGCCTCTTTGACGGCGCGCCGCTCGACCGAGGTGATGGCCGAGGGCACGCAGATCAGGACCCGGGGTCGATTGAGCTTGGAGACGCCGGCCCGCCGGAGGAGCAGGCGGATCATCCGCTCGGTGATGTCGAAGTCGGTGATCGCCCCTTGGCGCAGCGGGCGCACGGCGACGATGTAGCCGGGAGTCCGGCCGATCATCTGCCAGGCCTCGTTCCCCACAGCCAGGACCTCATGGGTCCGGGTGTTGAGGGCGATGACCGTCGGCTGGTTCAAGACGATGCCCCGGCCCTTGGCGTAGACAAGGGTGTTGGCCGTTCCCAGATCGATCGCGAGGTCCCGAGCCACGGGGGACATCGTAGGGCTCCCCCCTGGGTGTGGCGTTCCACCGGCACCCCAACGGGACCGGCGGCGCTGCGTAACCAGGGCCGCCGCATCCTGGGGCGACGTCCGCAGGCACGTCGACGTCGATAGTCTCCAGTCGATGCATGGAGGGTTCCCGGAGGCCGAAGATCCGGATCCGGACGACGCGGATCACGAAGATCCGGAGCTCGATCGTATTCGGGGCTGGTTGTCTCCCGACGACCGATTGTGGCGACATCCATCGGAGATGGGCACGGCCGTCACCGCTCGCCCCAGTCCGGCGGTCGACCGGACCCGATCGGGTCAATGGGTGGTCAGCACGGCGGCCGTCTGTGTCGTCGGGGCGCTCCTGGTCGGTGGCCTGCTCATGGCCAACACCGGTGCGTCGCCGACCGCCTCACGGGCCAGCACCGTCACCACCGCCGACGTAATCGCCAGTCCCACCACCGAACCAGGGGACCCGGGCACCATCTCCAGGCAACAGATAGCCCAGACGGTATCGACTATCGGGCCCTCGATGGTGGCCCTGACCGTCACCGTCGGCGGTCGGACCGTCGACAGCACCGGGGTGACTATCGGGAGCGGCGGCATTGTGGTGGCGTTGGCCAGCGCCGTGGTCGGTGCCACTTCGGTGAGCAGCGTCGATCCTGACGGCCGCAGGACATCGGCCGCCGTGTTGGCCAGCGATCAGAGCTCGAACCTGGCCATCCTCCGCGTCGGCGGCGCTCCGCCCGTGGCCCAGTTCGCCGACAACACCGACATGAAGCCCGGTGATGTCACCGTGGCCGTTGCCCCCGAGCGAAATACACACCGCGCCGGCGTCACCGACGCCGTCTACGCGGGAACGGTCCGGTCGTCAGGGACGGCGGTGAACGTCGATGCCACCACGACGGCGATGTCGGCCACAGCCGTCAATGCCCCGTTGGGCGCGGGGGACGCCGGGTGCGCCCTGATCAACCGGGCCGGCGACGTGGCCGGGATCATGGACACCACCACCACCATGAAGGGTCGGCGGGTGTCGGTGTTCCTACCCGCCGATCTCGTCGTCGGCGTGGCCGCGCAGTTGATAGCCACCGGTTCCGTGCAACACGGCTGGCTCGGCGTCAACGCCAGCGACCTCACCGCATCGACCTCGCCTCCCGATGCCAGCACGGCCACCACAGCTGCGAGCGGGACGACCCGTGGCGCGCTGGTCGACACGGTCCAGGCCGGCGGGGCGGCCGCTCGGGCCGGGATCCAGGTCGGCGATTCCATCGTGGACATCAACGGCCGCCCTGTTCGCTCCCTCGCCGACCTGCGGACCCGCCTCTATGCCGAGCCACCCGGGGCCAGCCTCACTGTGACCTATACCCGTGCCGGTACCCCCTCCACCGTCGGCGTGGAGCTGACCGGCGCATCACCGACCAGCTGACCGCCGTAGCATGCAGTCATGACCTCTGAGGGCCCAGGAGACCGGGGCAGTCCGTTTCAGTTCCTGCTCGGCGACCTCATGAACATGCTGGGCGGAGCCAATACCGACCAGTGGGAGCTGACCCGGGCTTTCGGTCTCAACGTCGCCACCGGCGGCTCGGCCGAGCCCAACGTCGAGCCCTTGCAGCGGATCCGCTTGGAGGAGCTGGCCCGGGTGGCAGAGCTGCACGTCACCGAGGCCACCGGCATGCCCGTCTCCTCGGACGGACGGCGCGTGACCTGCATCCCGGTGGGGCGAGGCGACTGGACGGCGCGGGCGCTCGACGCATGGCGACCGGCGTTGTCGGCCATGGCCGCCCCGGCCCCCGGAGCGGCGCCAGCCGCGCCGCCGACGACACCGGAGAACCCGTTCGGCGGCGAGATGACCGGCGAGGGGTTCGGTGAGCTCATGAACCAATGGGCGACAGCCATCGGTCCCATGTTCGTCGGCCTCCAGCTCGGTTCGGTCGTCGGGCACCTCTCACACCGGGCGCTCGGCCAGTACGTCCTGGCTCTCCCGTGGCCGCCGGCCGATGAGCTCCTCATCGTCACGGCCAACATCACCTCGTTCGCCGAGGACTGGAGCCTGCCCGAAGAAGAGGCCCTCCTCTGGGTCTGCGCGCGCGAGCTTGCCTCCCACACCGTGCTGAGCCGTCCTGCAGTTCGCGGCCGACTGGACGAGCTCATCCATGAGGTGGCCGAGTCAGCCGCGGCGGCTCAGGGCGGCTTGTCCGAGCAGTTGCAGTCCCTGGGCGAGGGCGGCATGGACATGGAGTCGCTGCAGTCGCTCTTCGGGGATCCCGAGGCCCTCCTCGGGGGTTTGTTGACGCCTGAGGCCCGTCACTCGTCGGACCAGCTGACCTCCCTGGCTGTGGTAATCGACGCCTATGCCGATCACGTGGCCGAGCTGGTCGGCACATCCCTGGTCAGCTCGCACAGCCAGCTGGCCGAGGCCTGGTACCGGCGCAGGATCGAACGGGGCAAGGGGGAAGAAGCCGCCGGTTCGCTGTTCGGTCTCGACCTCGAGCAGGCCCAGGTCGACCGGGGACGCGCCTTTGTCAGCGGAGTGATCGAGCGGGCGGGCGAGGATGGCCTGGCCCGACTGTGGTCATCGGCGCGCAACCTGCCCACGCCGGCCGAGGTCGACGCTCCCGGCCTGTGGTTGGAGCGGATCGACCTCCCCGAGCTCGACCCACCCCAAGCAGACAGCTGAGTCAGCAGGCACTCAGTCGGGATCGGCGGTCAAGTCAGCGACTCACCACCGACGATAAGTCCGCTCGTCGGGTCAGGGTGCGGGGGTCTCGGCGGCCTGAGCTTCTGGCCCAGGGGCCTCGGCGGCCGGTGTCCCATCCACCGGGGCCTCGGCCACGGGGGCGGCGACGGCCTCTTCCTCGGGCACGCCCAGGTCCCAGTCCAAAAGGATGTTCTCCCGCTCGGCGTCGCGCACCACCCGCTCCCGGTTTCGCCGGTACTGGGGGTCGTGCGGGGGGAGCAGCACCAGTCGGGCCTGGGTGCGCTGGCGGAACTCCTCGATGAGGTCACGATCGCCGAAGTCGGACTGGACCTCCCAGTGCGGGGCGACAGGACCGAGGTACACCACCCGGACATGGCCGCGAGGTGGTTGGGGCTCTTCGCTCTCGACGACCTCTGGTTCGTCGGTGGCCGGGGACATCACAGTGGGTTCCTCCTGGAAAGACAGCGGAGCAAGCCTACCCGCCGGCGGGATTCGCCCCGAGAGTGACGTTGAGCGTCTGCTGCGCGCTCCCCCGGTAGATGCCGACCTTGACCACATCACCGGGGTTCAGCGGGCCCAAGGCGGTGGTCAGGCTGGTCGCGGTCGGGATGGCCGTGCCGTTCAGCGAGACGATGACGTCGTTGGCCTTCAGCCCTCCCTGGTCGGCCGGGCTGCCCGACTGGACGCTGGTGACCAGGGCGCCGGTGGCGGGGGTCAGATGATCCTGTTGTTGCAGTGCCGAGGTGACACTCTTGACCGTGACGCCCATGTAGGCCTTGTTGACCGCCGGCGTCGGGGCGGGACTGGCGGCGCCCGGACCGCCCGATCCCCCCTGCCTGAGGCTGGCCAGCTGCGGCTTCACCGAGTCGATGGCGATGGCGAACCCGATGTTCTGAGTCGGCGCATTTCCTTGGCTGCTGGCGGCCACGGCGGTGTTGATGCCGATGACCTGGGCCTGGGCGTTAACCAGCGGCCCACCCGAGTTCCCCGGGTTGATGGCCGCGTCGGTCTGCAACAGGCCCGAGAGGTTCTCCGTCTTGCCGTTGTCGCCCTGGGTCGACAGCGACCGGTTCTCGGCCGAGACGATGCCCTGGGTGACCGACGGCCCACCCGACAGGGCCAGGGCGTTGCCGATGGCCAGGACGTCGTCGCCCACCTGGGTCTGTCCCGAGTTCCCCAACGACACCGTGGGCAGGTTGCTGGCGTTGTCGATCTGGACCAGGGCCAGGTCGCGGGCGGGGTCGGTTCCGATGACGTGGGCGGCCAGCGACTTGGTCTGGCCGAACAGGGTGGCGGTCACCGATGTGGCCCCGGAGACCACATGGTTGTTTGTCAGCACCTCGCCTTGCGGGGTGAGGATCATGCCCGTACCCGCCGCCTCGACGAAGTCTCCGCCCGAGCCCTGGACGGCATGGCTGTCGATGGACACCACCGCCGGTTCCACCTTGGCCAGGACTGCTTGGATGTCGTGCGGCTGGGCCAACACGCTCTTGTTGGGGAAGAACTCCTTCACCACCGTTTGTTGATGGTTCACCCCGACGATCGCGCCGGCGATCGCTCCCACCGCCGCAGCCAGGACGGCCGTGGCGATCACCACCGTGAGCCAGTTCCGGTGGGTCAACGTATGGCGCACCACCTGACGTCGGGGCGGCGGCTGCGGATAGGTGTACACCGGCCCGTATCCCGGCGGCCCATAACCCCCGCCGTAGTGTTGGCCGGGGAATCCGTAGGGTCCGACCGCCGGGGGGTACGGCGACCCCATCGGGTAGCCGGGGTGCGGTGGAGGCCCCGCCAGCGGTGGAGGCGGCATGGCCGTGCCCGGCGGTGCCTCGGGGACGGGGCGGGGGGCGCCCGGTGCTGGGGCGGGCGGCATCGGATCCGGCCCACCTCGATCGTCCGGAGGGCCATCGGGTGGCCCGCTCATCGACCCTTCATAAGAAGAACCTGGTCCTCCATAAGAAAATTGTGAGGATTCCATCAACTCTGGCTCGTTTCGCGCCGAAGAACACCTTGAAATGGGAGACTAGCGGTGGAACCGGCGGGAGCGGGATCAGCAACGATCGCGACGATGCCGCCGCCAAGTATCAGGGAGGTCGTATGGGAACGGACTGGATGAGTCAGGGTAAGTGCCGGGAGCTCTCGCCGTCCTTTTTCTTCCCGAGCGACGGGATCGGTGTACAAGAGGCGCAACGAGT
This sequence comes from Acidimicrobiaceae bacterium, assembly GCA_030838245.1. Next base: position 607 of record JAUTXB010000108.1, on the reverse strand, counting down.
CTGTGCCGAGTGCCCGGTGGCCGAGGCCTGCCTCAAGTATGCCTTGGACGAGCGGGTCGACCACGGTGTCTGGGGCGGTAAGTCGGAGCGGGAGCGTCGCCGGATTCTGCGCCGTCGCCGGTTGTCCCACGCCGCTCGAGTCTGAGCGGTCGACGGGTCGCCAGCCCTGGCGTGACCGTCGAGTGCGTGGTCAACATCAGTGAAGGCCGGGATGGCCCGGTCATCGATCGGATCGCATCGGCGGCCGAACGAACCCTGCTCGATGTACACACCGACGCCGATCATCACCGCTCGGTGCTCACCCTCGGCGGACCACGCCACGATGTCGTCACCGCGTCGCGGGCCGTGGTCCGTGACGCCTGTGCGCTGATCGACGTGCGGACGCACACGGGGGTGCACCCCCGGTTCGGTGCCGCCGACGTCGTGCCCTTCGTCGCGCTGGACGGCGCCATCGACGACGCCCTCGCCCTTCGGGACGACTTCGCCCGATGGGCGGGTCCGAACCTGCAACTGCCGTGTTTCCTCTACGGGCCCGAACGGAGCCTCCCCACCGTCAGGCGTGAGGCGTTTCGATCCATTCCACCCGACACCGGACCGGCGGCACCCC
>JAUTXB010000095.1 GCA_030838245.1 Acidimicrobiaceae bacterium | reverse complement strand
CGTCGGCGTGACCGGGACCGTCGAGGAGCTCACCCTCCGGGTGACAAAGGTGCGCACGGCACAAGGCGAGCTGATCGTCGTGCCCAACAGTGCGTTGCGACAGGTCACCAACTTGTCCAAGGACTGGTCACGCGCCGTTGTGGACGTACCCGTCCCGGTGACCGAAGACCTCGAGCAGGTGACCACGCTCATCCGCAAGCTCTTGACCGACATGGCCAGCGAGGACAAGTGGAAGGGTCTGCTCCTCGGAGACCCTGTCGTCGCCGGCGTGGAGACCATCGAGGTCGGCTATGTGCTGTTGCGGCTGATTGCCCGGACCCTGCCGGGCCGACAGTTCGAGGTCGCGCGCGAGCTTCGGCTCCGAACCGCCATCGCGCTGCGCGAAGCGGGAGTCAGCTCGCCGCCGATCGCCGGTGAAACCACGATGGCGCCGTGACCGACGACAACGCCACGAACCCGCTCGGGCCGCTTGGGCCGAAGCGTCGGCTCCGATCGATCCGTTCCAAACGGCCGGAGCGACCCAACCGACGGGGTTTGCGGGGATTCATGAGCCGGCCGGTCAATCAACACCTCCGGGTCCGCCGGTCGACCGCCCTGATGGTGGTGGCCTTTCTTGGCTTCGGTGCCCTCTACATCCAGTACCCGCCGCTACCGGCACCGAACTCGAGACCGGTCTCCCACCAGGTGACCACGACGACCACGACGGCCCCCCCGCCCAAGTCGACCACGACGACCAGCACGTCAACAACCAGCACGACGGCCACTTCGGTGCCCCCGTCGTCGACGAGCCCGAGCAGCACCGCGGCGCCCAACGCCACCTCCACTACCACTCCGAAGGTGGGCGGCTCGACGCCGACGACCACCACCACCACCGCACCGGCGGGGGCAGCCACCACCTCGACGACCTCCTAGCCGGCGACCCAGCCGCCGGCCCAGACGCACGCCAGCCCGACCGGCAGTTGAGAATCGCACCCGCCCGTGCGGCCTGTCCCAAACTCAATTGCCGAAGCGCCCCCGACGTACGCGTGTCCCGAGGCGTAGCATTTCGACAACCAATCGACGTCATACGTTGGGGGTACTCGGATGCACCACCGAGCACGTGTTCCCAATCGAGTCAGGACTCTGGTCCGGGCGAGGGGATCGTCCCTTCCCACCGGTCGTCCATTCTTGCGCCGACTCACGGCGAGTCGCCTGTCGACCCGTCGCAGCGCCTTCGTCGCGCTTCTCGCCGCATTCCTGGTCGTGGCACTGGTCATCGACGCACCACCGTCATTTGCCGTGACCACATCGGCACCGACAGCGACGTCCACGCCCCCCGAGCCAATGACCCCTCACCCGCGCGTGTACGCCGGCGGTGGCGTGATCCCCTTCGGCGGGGCCCAGCAACTCAATTCGCCTCCTCCGGGCCCGCTCAACTCGGTCATGGTGGCCATGGCCCCCAACCCGGCGGCCGGCGGTTCGCAGGGCTACTGGGTGGCGGGCGCCGATGGCGGGGTGTTTTCCTACGGCAACGCTGGCTTCTACGGCTCGTTGGGCGCGGAGGCCATCAACGGGCCGATCGTGGGCATGGCCGCCACCCCCGACGGCAAGGGTTATTGGCTGGTGGCCATGGATGGCGGCGTCTTTGCCTTCGGTGATGCTGGGTTCTACGGCTCGATGGGTGGCCAACCGCTCAATCAGCCCGTCGTCGGCATGGCTGCCACTCCCGACGGCAAGGGCTACTGGCTGGTTGCCTCCGACGGCGGGATCTTCACCTTCGGTGACGGCACGTTCTACGGCTCGATGGGCGGCCAGCCGCTGAATGCACCGGTGAACGGCATGACCGTCGCCCCCGGCGGCAAGGGCTATTGGATGGTGGCGTCCGACGGTGGCATCTTCGCCTTCGGGAATGCCCCCTTCTACGGCTCGATGGGCGGTCGGCCGCTGAACGCATCGATGGTGGGCATGGCTGTGGCGCCAGGCGGAACCGGGTACCTCCTCGTCGGATGGGACGGCGGCATCTTGGGGTTCGGGAACGCGCCGTACTACGGGTCGCTCGGCTCCGGCTACGGCGGTGACCCCAGTGACGTGCCTCCGGTGACCGGCATCACCTACAGCCCCGATGGTCACGGCTACTGGTTGCTCGAACCGGACGGGTGGTCCTACGGGTTCACCAACCCCCCGAACCCCGCCCCCTCGCCGACGACCTCCGCGATCCTGTCTGTGGCCAACAGCCAGGTGCGCAGCGACCCGAACTCGGGAGACTTCTGCAATCCCTACGGCCCCTGCGAGGAGTGGTGCGCGCTGTTCGCCACGTGGGTCTGGCAACAGGCGGGCGTGCCCATCCCGTCGTATGGGTTCACCGGTGACATCTACAACTGGGCGGCCAGCAATACGACCGTGATCGGGCCAAACGTCGGTGGTCTTCCCGGCGATGCCGTGCTCTATGGCACGGGGCCCCAAACGCCTGATACGTCGGTGCATGTGGGCCTGGTCATGCAGCGATGGCCCGACGGGGCGCTCGTGACCATCGACGGTGACGCCGGCCCGGCTCCCACCGGGTCGCTGGCCGTGGTGGTCAACGGGCCCTTCCTCCCGTCACCGTCGAACGACTACGCCGGGATCTACGCGTTTGCCCGGCCATAGCCGGCCGCCGGCGGCTGTTCAGACCGCTCGGCCACGACCGATGTCAGACCGCTCGGCGATGACCGAGGCCAACACCTTGCTGCGATGCTCGGCGGCGTCCCCCCAGGCCGGGGCCAATGCCCACGCCCGCTTGAGGAACAGGTGCAGGTCACACTCCCAGGTGTACCCGATGGCCCCGTGGACCTGCAGCGAGACTCGGGCGGCCTCGGTAGCGGCCTCTGCCGCGTAGGCCTTGGCCATCGAGGCGCGGCGGCTGGCATCAGGTTCGAGGTGAGCCAACGACCAGGCCGCGCCGTAGGTGACCGGTCGGGCGAACTCGAGTTTGACTTGCGCGCCGGCCAGCAGGTGCTTCACCGCTTGAAAGCTGCCGATGGCCCGGCCGAACTGCTTGCGCTCCTTGGCGTAGTCGGCGGCGATGCTGATCATGCGATCGGTCAGCCCCACCAGCTCGGCCGCCGTCCCCAGTGCGGCCCGGTCGGCCAGCACAGCGAGGGCGCGATCGGCGTCAGGCCCGGCGTCGACCAAAGTGGCCCGGGTCGGTGTCCATCCGACCGTACCCAGGCGACGGGTGGGATCGAGCGCCTCGACCGCGCTGACCGAGACCTCGGCGGCCGGAACGGCATGAATCTCCGAGCCGCCTTCGGGTAGCGGGTGTTCCAGGATGTACAGGTCAGCACCGACAGCACCCGGTATCGCCCGCATGCCCGACACGCCCACGGCCGCCACGACGTCGCCGGCGGCAATGAGGGGGAGCCAGTGGTTGGCCAGCGCGCCGACCTCGGTGCCGAACTCCGTCTCGAACCCGGTTCGGGCCAGGAGCGGGGCGGCAAGCGCGGTGGTCTCGAGGAGCGGTTCGGGCAGTGCGGCCCGTCCGGCTTCCTCGAGCAAAAGGACCAGGTCGAGCTCGGACAGTCCGAGGCCTGCTTGCATCTCGGGGACGGTAAGACCGACGACGCCCATGTCGGCCAGCGCCGTCCAACGCGGCGTACGCACCGACTCGGCTCTGACAGGCCCCGACCCACCGGACCCGCTCGTCGCCCCGGGCCCGCTTGCCGGAGCGAACGCGTCGAACGCGGACCGAAGGTCAGCCGGCGTGCACTCCCGGTCGAGCATTTGGCGCACCGCGTCCCGGAACTCGGTCTGCTGTTCAGTGAAGGCGAATCGCATAATCAGCCGCGCGGCAATCCCAAGATCCGCTCGGCCACCACGTTCCGCTGGATCTCGTTCGTACCGGCATAGATGGTCCCGGAGATGGCGAACAGGAAGCCATCGAGCCACGGATTCGATGTGGACGGGCCATGGAACTCGGCCTCCGGGCCGAGCAGGGCCAGTGCGGCACGGTGGATGGCCAGGTCGGTCTCCGACCAATGGATCTTGTTGGCGCTGGCCTCGGCTCCCACCGAGCCGCCCTCCAGTACGCGGGTGGCGGTCCAGAACGTGTTCAACCGGTAGGCCTCGGCGTCCATCCAGGCCTCGGCCACGTCGTCGGCCACCCGGGCCGCGCCGGTGGGAT
>JAUTXB010000091.1 GCA_030838245.1 Acidimicrobiaceae bacterium | reverse complement strand
GAACTGGGGGGCCAAGTCGACGTACTTGGCCGGCAACCGGTCCTCGAAGACATTGGGCGGCTCGACGACATGGTCATCGACGCTCACCAGGATCAGATCATCAACGTCCATCTGGGACCCCCTTTGCGATCGCATGCAGCCGCAAAAAACCATGGTCCGACCGGCTGTGCGTGACTATATTCACGTAACGTAGCACGTCTGTTCTCGGTGCCACCTGCGCCGGGGAGACCGGGTAGCACAGCCCGCATTCTGCTGGCATTCCCGCCTCTCCGACGGTGTGCCGGGCGACGACGTGCACACTATGGTCAACTCCCTTCTCGCCGCGGAAAGCTGCTACGAAGTGAGGACGGCGGGCCGTCGCAGTACACGCAGTCGAGCAACACGCCGTTGAAGAAGACGCCGTTGAACAAGACGCCGTTGACGAACACGCAGTTGATGAAGACAGTAGAGCACCGGCCGGAACGGCAGGGGGGGATGGACGAGCATGAGCACGGGGGACGCAGTCACAGGCGGCGGATCGAGGATCCTCGACGGTATCCGGGTGATCGACTGCTCCGAGGGCCTCGCCGGGCCGGTGGCGGCCATGATGCTGGCCGAGGCCGGGGCCGATGTGATCAAGGTGGAGCTACCCACGGGAGACCCGTCGAGGACGTCCGAGGGTTTTCTCACCTGGAACCGGTCCAAGCGCAGCGTGGTCCTCGACCTTCACGACGAGGCTGGGCGCGAACAACTCCATGACCTCTTGGACGATGCCGATGCGTTCTTCCACGGCTTCGGGCCGGCCCAGGCCGCCGAACTGGGACTGACCGATCATGAGCTGGTCGCCCGCCATCCCCAGCTGATCACCTGTGCCGTCCTGGGCTGGCCGGCCGGCCACCCCAGCGCCGACGGTCCCATCGACGATCTCTTAGTCAGCGCGCGGCTCGGGTTGTGCGACGAACAGCGTGGCCATCGGGACGGCCCGGTGTTCCTCCGGTTCCCGTTTGGCAGTTGGTGCGCGGTCTACCTGTCGACCATTGGGGTGCTGGCCCGGCTGATCCAACGCCAGCGCGGCGGGGCCGCTGGCGGTCCGGCCCACACCAGCATCGCCCAGGGCGCGCTGGTGCCGACCATGATGCACTGGGCCCGGGCCGAGACTCCCGGCCCCATGTTCGCCTTCGGATTGCCCAAGGACCTACAGCCCTCGCTGTTCGAATGTGCCGACGGCGTGTGGGTCCATCTGATGCGCTGCGCCGACACCGACTCGCCCCTCATGGTCGAGGCACTTCGCCACCTCGGCGAGGACGGGGTGGCGAAGGCCAACGCCAGCTCCAAAGGCCTGAGCATGCCCGGCTACCCGAACTTCGGCGCCAACCAAGTTGCCTTTCGCACCCTCCCCAGCCAACAGTGGCTGGACGACTTCTGGGCCCATGACATCCCGGCTCAAGGGGCGGCGCCCTACGGCGCCATCCTGGCCGACGAACAGGCCCGGCGGAACGGATACGTCACCGAGGTGGTCGACCCGGAGCGAGGCCGCATCACCCAGGCGGCCACGCCGTTTTCGACCATCCCGCCATCGCGGGTAACCCGGCCCGCACCCGCCTTGGGCCAGCACACCGAGGAAGTGCTGCACGGCTCGGCTTCGAACCCACGTGGTCCGGCCACCCCGTCGGCGAGCGCCCCGGTGCGCTCGCCCCTCGAGGGACTGAAGGTGCTCGACTTCGGGAACTTCCTGGCCGGCCCGCTCGGTCCCATGTTGCTGGCCGATCTGGGCGCCGACGTGGTCAAGGTCGAAGCGACCACCGGCGACCAGATGCGTCCCGTCCAGCGGGTGTTCGCGTCGTGTCAGCGCGGGAAGCGGGGGGTGGCTCTGGACCTGAAGTCGCCGGCCGCCCGCCCCGCCCTCGAGGCCCTCGTTCGCTGGGCCGATGTCGTCCACCACAACTTGCGGATGCCGGCCGCCCGCCGCCTCGGCCTCGACTACGACTCCCTGTCGGCCATCAACCCAGACATCGTCTACTGCCACGCCAGCTCCTACGGGCCCGAGGGCGAACGGGCCGACTGGCCCGGGTACGACCAGCTGTTCCAGGCCGCCGCCGGCTGGGAGGTGCTGGGTGGTGGCGAGGGGAACGATCCAATGTGGTTCCGGTTCGGGTTCATGGACCACCTCTGCGCCATGGCCTCGGTCGTGGCCACGCTTCTGGCCGTCTGGCATCGCGACCGGACCGGGCACGGTCAGCGGGTGACCGGCTCGCTCCTCGGAGGCGGCGTGCTGACCAACAGCGAGACCTTCCTCAAAGACGGCAAGCTGGCCGTAGCCGCGGCACCGCTCGACCACGAGCAGATGGGGCTCTCACCCGGCTACCGGCTCTACCCGCTGGCCGACGGATGGATCGCCCTGTGTGCCCGGGACGACACCGAGCTCGCCGCGGCCTGCGCCACCCTCGGCGCATCGGGGCCCGAGGACATCGGTGCTCGCCTCGGCGGACTGCGGTGCGAGGACGCGCTGCGCGACCTCGGCGCCAGTGGTGTCCCCTGCGAGCCGGTCCGCATGGACCAGGGCAACGCCTTTCTCGACGATGAGCTCAATAAGACGCTGGGTCTCGTCACCTCGTACCCCCACGCCGAGTGGGGCCGGCTCGAGCAGGTGGGGGCGCTCTGGAGCCTGGGAGACCTCGAGGTCAGTCTCGACCGGGCGCCGCCGGCCTTGGGTGAGCACACCCGGGAAGTCCTGTCCGAAGTGGGCCTGGACGGCGTCCTTATCGCCGAGCTCCTCACCCAATCCGTAGCCGTTGAGACGACCAAAGGGGATCGATGACCGAAGCCGTCACGCCGTTCCGCATACTGCCTGCGGTCACGGACCGGAACCGCCACTTCTGGCAAGGGGGACGGGACGGGAACCTCGTCTTCCTCCGGTGCCAGGACTGTGGCTACTACCTGCACCCACCCACGCCGATCTGTCCGCGCGATCGCTCGAAGCACCTGGCCCCCGAGCCGGTGAGCGGTCGAGCCGTGGTGGCCAGCTATACGGTGAACCATCATCCCTGGCTGCCGGGCGTCGAGGTGCCCTACGTCATCGGCATCGTCGAGATCGTCGAACAGGACGAGCTCCGTCTGACCACCAACATCATCAACTGTGATCCCGAAACGGTGCACGTCGGGATGGACGTGCAGGTCGTCTTCGAGCACCATGAGGACCCCAACGGCGACGTATGGTTGCCGCTCTTCGAACCGATCGGAGCTACCCGTGTCGCCCAGTGACAACCAGATCGAGAAACGCTGTGTCATCTCGGGTCTCGGCCAGTCCGATATCGGGCGGCGTTTAGGACGCGACCCGCTCGAGCTCACCCTGGACGCCTGCCTGGCCGCCGTCGACGACGCCGGGCTGACCCTGGCCGACATCGACGGACTGTCGACCTACCCGGGTGGCATGGGTGTGCCCAAGGGCTTCACCGGCGCCAGCGCCACCGAGGCCATCGACGCGCTCCGGCTCGAAGTGAACTGGTACGACAGCGGGGTCGAGACCTCGGGGCAGTTGGGGTCGGTGATGAAGGCGGTCATGGCCGTCGGCGCAGGCATGGCCAACCACGTGCTGTGCTTCCGATCGGTCTGGGAGGGCAGCGCCCAAGGAAGCGGTGGCCGAGCCAGCATCGGCATGGGCGGCGACGGAGGAGGGGGCAAGTACTACGCCTCCGGGTTTCAGGAGTGGACGTTGCCCTTCGGATCGGCCTCGGCCGCGTGCTGGGTGGCTACGTACGCCCAGGCCCACATGCACCGGTACGGCACCACCCCCGAACAGCTGGCCCAGATCCCGTTGAACGCCCGGCGGAACGCGGCTCTGAACCCGAACGCCATCTACCGGGACCCCATGTCGCTCGAGGACTACTTCAACTCTCGGATGATCACCACGCCGCTGCGGCTCTTCGATTGCGACGTTCCCTGTGACGGCGCCACCGCGGTGATCGTGTCCCGGCGGGAGCGAGCCGTCGACCTGCCCAAGGCCCCGATCTACGTCGAGGCGATGGGTGCGGCCATGCACGACCGTCCCAGCTGGGATCAGCTCCACGACCTCACCCGCACGGTGGGGGCCGATGCGGCCACCCAGATGTGGTCCCGGACATCGCTGACCCCGGCGGATGTGGACATCGCCGAGATCTACGACGGGTTCAGCTACTTGACCATGCTCTGGCTGGAGGCGCTCCAGCTCTGTCCGGTCGGCGAGAGCGGGGCGTTCGTCGAGGGCGGTCAGCGCATTGCCCGCGACGGTTCCCTACCCCTCAACACCAACGGAGGCCAACTGTCGGGCGGGCGTCTTCACGGGTACGGGTTCCTCCACGAAGCCTGCGTGCAGCTGCGCGGCGAGGCGGGCGAGCGCCAGGTCGCCTCTCATCCCGAGGTGGCCGCGGTGGCGGCCGGCGGGGGCAACACGTGTGGCTGCTTGCTGCTGACCAGCGTCGCTTGAGCCGATCTCCTCGTCGATGGCCGGGGCACGGTAGTCAACGAGCACGCCGGTGAGGCTCCGGGCCACCCACCGACAGGTGGCCGGCTCGCGCTACCTGCAGCCCGGCGGCCCCTGGGACATGCCCACCCTCGACCAACTGGCCGCCGACCATCGCGTGGACCACGGCGCGGCGGTGGTGGACTCGGTGTCCCGACTCGACGCCGATGCGCTCTCGGATTCGGTCGCCGCGCTGGCTGGCGGATTGCGTGCCGCCGGGGTGGCCACAGGAGATGCCGTGGCCTGGCAGCTACCCAACTGCTCCGAGGCGCTCCTCTTGTACCGGGCCTGCTGGCGGATCGGCGCCATCGCCGTGCCCCTCCATCACCAGATCGGGCCGTCGGAATTATCGCGGATGGTCGACGTTGTCGAGCCGAAGGTCGTGTTCTCGCGAGCGGGACTGCCGCTGCACGATCGACCCGGCGTGCTGACCGCCCTCGGCGGGGACGACGGCTGGGAGACGATGCGGGCGGTGAAACCGGTGCACCGGGGATCGGCCCGCGGTTCCCAGCTGGCTGTCGCCCTGTTCACCTCGGGGTCCACCGGCGAGCCCAAGGCCGTGCTCCACACCCATCGAGCCCTCTCCTACAAGGCCATGAACATGGCGTCCGCCCACGGGCTGGTCCCGTCGGACGTCGTCTTGATGCCCGCACCCCTCTCCCATATCTCCGGGCTGCTCAGCGGGGTCCTGATTCCGGCCGCGGTGGGTATGCGGACCGTGCTGATGGATCGCTGGGATGCCGACCGGGCCATCGACCTGGTGCGGGACGAGGGGGTGACGTTCATGATCGGCCCACCCACGTTCTTTTCGGGCATGGCCGGTGCGCCGGGCTTCACCGGGCGCGCCGTACGCAGCCTGCGGGTCATCTCCTGTGGGTCCATGACCATCAGCCCCGAATTCGTAGAGGCGACGGCGCGCGCATTCGGAGCGACGGTGAAGCGAACCTACGGTTCGACCGAGGCGCCTACCATCACCACCTCGACGTGGAGCGATCCTGCCGCCCGGGCGCGCGACACCGACGGCAGAGCCGTGGGCGATGCCGAGCTCCGGGTGGTCGATCCACTCACGGGACGGGTGCTGTCGGCCGGCTGCACCGGCGAGCTCGAGCTGCGAGGACCCGAGCTCTTCGCCGGCTATGCCGACCCGGACCAGACGAGGGCGTCGATGCACCGGGGTTGGTTCCGCACCGGTGACCTGGCCGTGCTGGATGAGCAGGGTTGGCTGACCATCGTCGGGCGCATCAAGGAGCTCATCATCCGCGGCGGGGAGAACATCGTGCCGGCCGAGGTGGAGCGCGTGCTCGAGGCTCACCCGTCCATCCGTCAGGCCGTGGTGGTGGGCTATCCCGACGAACACCTGGGCCAGCGCGTGGCCGCGTGCGTGATCGCCACCGAGCCCTTCGACCTCGACACCTGCCGGTCGTGGTTTGCAAAACAGGGCGTGGCCCGGTTCAAGACTCCCGAACGGGTAACGCAGGTCGCCGCCTATCCCCTTCTCAGCTTGGGCAAGCCCGACCGCGATGCCATTCGGGGCCAATTGGCCGCGGGCGCAATTCAATAATGCGGGTGCATTCACCTAGGGTGAGCCGGGCAGGCCGGCACGACAATGGAGGGGCGACATGGCAACGGTGAAGATCGAGGGCGACACCATCAGCTACGAGGTCATCGGCAGCGACGGCGGCCAACCGTGGGTGCTGACCCCTGGCGGGCGCTTCAGCAAGGACACGCCGGGGCTCCGACAGTTGGCCGAGGCCTTGGCCGAAGCGGGCAAGCAGGTTCTCATCTGGGACCGCCCCAACACGGGAGCCTCGGACGTCGTGTTCACCGGGACGTCGGAGTCCGAGATGCAGGCCGATCGGCTGGCCGGACTGTTGCAGACGCTGGACATGGCGCCGGCGGTGATCTTCGGTGGCTCGGGGGGCTCTCGCGTCTCGCTCCTCAGCGCCGCCCGGCATCCCGAGGTGGCCGCCGGTCTGGCCATGGTGTGGATGAGCGGTGGCACCTACGGCTTGATGGGACTGGCCCTGGTCTATTGCGGCGAGTCCATCCGCGTGGCCTGGCGGGGCGGGATGGAAGCGGTGGTCGAACTGCCCGAGTGGCAAGAGGTGCTCGAGAGCAACCCGGCCAATCGGGAGCGGTTCCTCAGCCTCGACCCCCGGGCGTTCATCCAGACGCTCGAGCGCTGGATGCAGGCCTACTGCGTCGGCCCCAACGAGCTGGTGCCGGGGATGCCCGACGACCAGTACGGCAAGGTCACCGTCCCCACCATGATCTTCCGGAGCGGAGCCAGCGACCCCCACCACACCCGGGCCACGTCCGAGCGGCTCCACGAGCTGATGGTCGGGTCTCGTCTGGTCGAGCCGCCCTGGGGCGACGACGAGTGGAACCTGCGCTCGGATGCGGCCAGGGCCGGCACGGGGTTCCTCTTCGAGCACTGGCCGCAGCTGGCACCTCAGCTGCTCGAGTTCGCCGAGACTTCCGTCCCGTCCTGATCAGGGCGGCTCAGAGGCGGTAGAGCTTCGCCGCGTTCTCGCCCAGGATCTTGCGGCGAACAGCCGGGCTCACCTCGCGCAGCACGTCGTTGGCCGACGTGAGCGGGTCGGGGTACAAGCAGGTCGGGTGGGGGAAGTCCGTCTCGAACATGATGTTGTCCTCGCCCACCGAGTCGATCAGCGACGCCACCTTGTTCCGTTCGAACCACAGCGTGGCGTAGATCTGGCGCTTGAAGTACTCGGCCGGGCTGAGGGAGAACTTGTTCAGGTCGTCGGGGGCGTTCTCTTTCATCTCGTACTCGAGGGCCTCGAGGATGAACGGGATCCATCCCGTCCCGCTCTCCACCGAGACGATCTTCAGCTCGGGGAACCGGTCGAGCATCCCCGAGCAGATGATGTTGACCACCACCCGGGCATTGCCGATGAACAGCAGCGTCCCGCCGATGGCCAGCTTGGTGTCCTCGGTGTGTGAGGCCCACGGGTAGTTGCCGAAGAAGCTCATGGTGGTGAGGCTGGCGCCGATGTGGAAGTGCACCGGCAGCTTGAGCGAGCTGCACACCTCCCACAGCGGGTCCCATGCCTTGCTGGCCAGGTCGGGGGAGCCCTGGTCCTGGGGATCCGAGGTGATGTTCACGCCGCGGAGCCCGAGGTCGTTGACCCGGATCGCTTCGCGGACACAAGCGTCGACGTCCCAAGCGGGCAGAACGCCCATGGGAAGCAGGCGATTGCCCGACTCGGCCTGCATCTCGCCCATGGCGTCGTTGAAGATCTCGAGGCAGGTCGTGCGCAGGGCCAGGTCGTCGACGGCCTCGGTCAGTCCCTGCCCGCCGAGCCCGATGACGTTGGGAAAGATGACCTGGGCCCAGATCCCGGTCTCGTCCATGAGCTCCACCCGGGCCACGGGGTCATAGGCGGCAGGGTGGATCTGGCCGATCTCCCATTCGTAGAGGCCTTCGGATGCCCGGACCTTGACGTTGTCCCGTCCGATCACCCCGCCGCCGCCGGCCCGACCGAGGATCTCGCCGTCCACCACCCACGTGGCCGCCCCGTCCACCTGGGTGACGTGGGGCATGCGGTCCAGCATCCCGGCCGGGGCCCGCTTCGTCCACAGGTCGTGGGGCTCGGTGAGGTGTGTGTCAGCATCGATGACCCGTACTGGATCGAGCTCAATAGTCATTGACAATCCCCCTTGGAGTCGCCGATCTGCTGAGTGGCCGTGGCCAGAACCGGCTGCTCACCGGATGATAGGCCACATTAGAAGCGCGTGTTTTCGCTCGGGCCGGCCGGCGGTTGCCGATGCCGATGGCCCGTCAGTCGTTGCGGGGAAACCCGAGATTGACCTCACCGTGGCTCGGGTCGAGCCACCGGGTGGTTACTACCTTCCCCCGGGTGAAGAAGTGCACGCCCTCGGTCCCGTGGGCGTGGGTGTCGCCGAACAGGGAGCTCTTCCACCCGCCGAAGGAGTAGTAGGCCACCGGTACGGGGATCGGCACGTTGACCCCGATCATGCCCACCTCCACTTCGTTCTGAAAGCGTCGGGCTGCGCCGCCGTCGTTGGTGAAGATGGCCGTGCCGTTGCCGTACGGGTTGGCGTTGACCAAGGCCAGCGCGTCCTCATAGGTGGCCACCCGGACCACCGACAACACCGGCCCGAAGATCTCGTCGGTATAGAGGGCCATGTCCGGGGTGACCCGGTCGAAGAGGGTCGGGCCCAACCAGAAGCCGGAGTCGTCGCCGTCGATCGACGTGTCCCGGCCGTCGACGACCAAGGTGGCTCCCTCGGCCGGGCCGGTGTCGAGGTATGACGCCACCTTGTCCCGATGGGCGCCGGTGACCAGGGGCCCCATGTCGGTCCCTCGCCGTCCATCGCCGATGGTCAGGGCCGAGATGCGCTTGGTGATCCTGGCGATGAGGTCGTCGGCCACCGGGTCCACGGCGACCAGGACCGAGATGGCCATGCAGCGTTCCCCGGCCGATCCGAACCCGGCGCTCACCGCCGCGTCGGCGGCCACGTCGAGGTCGGCATCGGGCAGCACCACCATGTGGTTCTTGGCCCCGCCCAGGGCCTGGACCCGCTTCCCGTTGGTGGTGGCGGACTCGTAGACGTAGCGGGCCACCGGCGTCGACCCCACGAACGACACCGCCTTGATATCGGGGTGGCCCAAGAGCCTGTCGACGGCCACCTTGTCGCCGTGGACGACGTTGAAGACACCGGCGGGAAGGCCGGCCTCCGCCCAGAGCTCGGCCATCCAGTTGGCCGCCGACGGGTCCTTCTCGCTCGGCTTCAATATCACCGTGTTCCCGGTGGCAATGGCCAAGGGGAAGAACCAGCAGGGCACCATGGCGGGAAAGTTGAAAGGGCTGATGATGGCCACCACGCCGAGCGGCTGGCGGATAGAAAAGACGTCCACGCCCGATGAAGCCTCCTCGGTGAAGCTGCCCTTCATCAGTTGGGATATCCCGCACGCGAACTCGACCACCTCGATGCCCCGGGCCACCTCGCCGGCGGCATCGCTGACCACCTTGCCGTGTTCGGCCGTGATGATGGCGGCCAACTCGTCGGCCCGCCGGTGGATCAGCTCTCGAAAGGCGAAGAGCACCTTGGTCCGCTTGGCCAGCGACGTCTGATGCCACAAGCCCGCGGCCCGGCTAGCCGCGGCAACGGCGTCGTCGACGTCCGAAGCCGAGGCGAAGCCAACCCGCTTGGTGACCCGTCCGGTGCTCGGATCGAACACGTCGCCGAACCGCTCGGCCGATCCCGTCACCGCCCTCCCGTCGATCCAATGGGGAACCAGGGGCACCGTCGACTGCTGGGAGGTCATGGTCCGATTCTCCTTCGGTGCTGCTGGCATATCAAATGCCCTTCGGTCGGCTGTGGCGCCGGATTCGAGACAGTTCGCGGTCACGGGTCGACCTGCTCCCCGAGTTGACTCGCTACTGCCCGGGGAAGACGCCGGGCAACACCCGACGCCGGCTGAAGTACCACCGGCCCCGTTCGTAGATCACGTCGTCGAACACCGAGTGCACCGACTCGACCATCGCGCCCCCCGCCGGTCGTCCGGCCAGACGCAAGACCGTGCTCTGCTGCGTGCCCCGCACCCCGTCGATGGTCACCACCGAGTCGGTGGAGACGGCCGTTCCGCTCCGGTCGGCATCGGCGAACCAGTCTCCGAGGGCGACATGCCCCCGCACGATCTCGGCACTGGGCAGCTCGAGCTCGCCCCCGACCACGAAGGTCCCGATCCAGGTAGCCCCGTCACCGGCGGCGAACGCCTGCGCCTGGAGCACCGACAGGCCGCGGACGGCCTCGCTCCCGGCCAACGACCGCAGGATGCGATCCTCCTCGTAGGACAGTGTCACCTGGCTCCCCTCGCTCCCCTGTCGTGCACCGGGGGCGTTGCCATCATGACCACTCCCCCACTTCTCTCTCGCCGAACCGTTCACGAAGCTCGGGCTTGAGCACCTTGCCCGCCGAGTTGACCGGCAATCGGTCGACGTAGACGACCGATGTCGGCTTCTTGTACGACGCCAAGTGCTCCTTGCACCACGTCATCAGCTCGTCGGCCGGCGGGGGACGGCTCGGATCGGCGGGGACGATCACCGCTCTGGGAGTCTCGCCCCACAGGTCGTCGGGAACCCCGATCACCGAGACGTCGGCGACGCCGGGGTGGCCTCGGAGCGCCGCTTCCACCTCCGGGCAGTAGATGTTCTCACCGCCCGAGATGATCATGTCCAACTTGCGGTCGACGACATAGAGATATCCCTCCTCGTCCATCCGGCAGAGATCACCGGAGTGAAACCACCCCCCGGCAAAGGCCTCCTTGTTGGCCTCGGGCATGTTCCAGTAGCCCTGCATGACCGTGGGTCCCCGGTAGACGATCTCCCCGACCTGGCCGACGGCCACGTCGTGACCGGACTCGTCGACCAGTCGCGCCTCGACATTGACGATCGGCCGACCGACCGAGCCCCGCTTCCGGTCGGCGTCGGCCGCGCTCAGCATGCAGGCCACCGGGCTCATCTCGGTCTGGCCGAAGAAGCTGGCAATGGGCACTCCGGGTAGGACCCGGCTCATCTTCTCCAGCACGTGGAGGGGCGTGTTGGCCGCTCCCCACGACGCCCGACGAAGCTGGAGCTGTGCCCCGCTGGCCACCACCTCGTCGCAGATCTCGTCCCACTGCATGCCGATGAACACGCAACCGGTGACCCGGTGTTCGACGAGATCGCGCACGGCGTCGGCGGCATTGAAGTTCGTGCTGGGCACGATCACCGAGTACCCCCCGGCGATGATGTAGGGGAGGATGCCGCTCAGCCCGCCGATGTGGAAGAGGGGCAAGTTCCCGTACCAGACGTCGTCGTAGCCCCCGATCCCCTGGGTGATCATGGCACCCAGCGTGCTCATCACCAGATTGAAGTGGGTGAGCACCGCCCCCTTGGGCTTTCCTGTGGTGCCCGAGGTGTACATGATCAGTGCCGGGTCGTGCTCGTTCACGATCACATCGGGCGCGGCCGTCGGGTCGGTGACCATGAGGTCGGCGAACCGCTCGGCCTTCAGACCGGCGTCGCCGATCGCCTCCCCGTGCACCACCACGTGCTCGAGCTCGGGGAGCCGGTCCCGATCGGTCTCGACCAGCCCGGCCAGGTGCTCGTCCACGATGACCAGCCGGGCACCCGAGTCGGCCAGGATAAAGCCGACCTCGTCGGCCACCAGCCGGAAGTTGATCGGCACCACGATTGCCCCGAGACGCCACCCGGCGAAGATCGCCTCGACCATCTCGATGCTGTTGCCCATCAGCACGGCGAGCCGGTCGCCCGCTCCGACTCCCCGCTCGACCAGGGACGCGGCCAGTCGGCTGACCCGCCGGTCGAGCTCGGCCATGGATCGGCGCTCCTCCAGGCACACCAGGGCGGTGCGGTCGGGGTACTTGTGAGCGATCCGCGCCAGCTGTTCGCCGTGGGCCATGCTCCTGGCCGTCGCCAACGAGGCGCCGTCGGCGTCGCCGGGGTCGAAGGAACGAGAGCCGGGCGGAGCCGGGCTCATCGCCGCACCACGTAGCCGGCCCGGTCACGGTCCCAAGCCGAATCCCCGACGCCCAGGGCCCGCAGCTCGTGCTTCAGCACCCGCCCCACGGCATTCTTGGGTAGCTCGCCGCACACCTCGACGTAGCGCGGAACGGCAAAGTAGGGCAGCTGCTCGCCGCAGAAGTCCATGAAGGGCACCACATCCAGGTCGAACCCGGGCTTGGCCACCACGTAGACCATCACGTCGTCCTCGCCCAGTTCGCTGGGCACACCGATCACCGCCACTTCGGCCACCGGCTCGTAGCGGGCGAGAGCCTGCTCGATCTCGAACGACGAGATGTTCTCACCCCGCCGCCGCATGGCGTCCTTCTTGCGGTCGGCGTAGTACAGACTTCCCTCCTGGTCGAACCGGCCGAGGTCGCCCGTGTGGAACCAAAGGTTCCGGGTCTGCTCGACGGTCTCCCGGTCGCGACCGCTGTAACCCTCGAACATCACGTGGGGACGCCGCGGCCGACAGACGATCTCGCCCACCGTCCCCACTGGAACCTCCCGGTCCTCCGCGTCGACCAGCATGACTTCGAAGTCGGGATTGGCCCGTCCCGATGCTCCGGGTGGGTTGTCGTCGTCGACACCGGCGACAGTCAGCGGGAAGGCCTCGCTCAGTCCGTAACAGGTCACGATCCGGCAGCCCCAACGAGCCTGGATCGCGTGGTAGAGCTCCTTGTCCACCGGCGCGGCAGAGAGAAACCGGATGGGAAGGTCGCGGTCGCGTTCGTCGGCCGGCAGGCTCCACAGCATGTTCACCATGGCCCCCGCCCCGAGGAGCCCCACCGCCTGGTGGCGGCGGACCTGGTCCCAGGTGCCCTGCACGCTGAAGGCCCGGTCGATCACTCCGGTCCCACCGGCTAGGAGCGGGCCCAGCACACTGCCCACCGCGCTGAGGTGGAAGAGGGGTAGCGGGGCATACACCGTCTCCCCGGGCTGCAATTTCCAACAGTCGACCATCGTCTGGGCGGCGGACAGGAGATAGTGCTGCGTGGCCAGTGCTCCCTTGGATGATCCGGTCGTGCCCGAGGTGTAGAAGATCGCCCCCGGCTGGTTCCACCGGGCAGCCGACTCGGCCCCGCCCGGGTCGCCGGCATCCAGGCAGGTGATCGACTCGAAGGCCAGGCGGCCGACTCCTCGTACCCGGGAGGGCCACCGGTCGGCCTCGCCGTCGTCGCCCTCGCAGACCAGGACCGTTTGCAGTGAGGGCACGTCGGCGGCGATGGCCAGCACCCGGTCCAACAGGGCAGCGTCGACAGCGATCATCGTCGCCCCGCAGTCGCGGAGCTGGTGGGCCAGGAACTCACCCTTGTACGCCGTGTTGACGGGCACGGTTACCGCGCCGCGCCGGGACAGGCCGAACCAGAGCACGACCCACTCGGGCGAGGTGGCCATCAAGATGGCCACCCGATCGCCAGGCCCTATGTCCCGTTCGGACAGTGCGCTGGCGGCAGATGCCGAGCGTTCCGCCAACCGGCGGTAGCTGAGAGGGACGCCGGCCAGGTGCAATGCGGTCTGATCGGGACGCTCCGCTGCCTGCGCGTCGATCACGGCGGGGATGGTGAGCCCTTCACCGGCGAACCGCCGCCCCGCAGAGGACGACGACCGTGTCCCCATCAGTTGCCCGCAGTCTCGCCGCCGTTGTCGGGAACGTTGTCAGGTGGGTAGAACCGCCGGGCCCAGCGACGCAAACCGGCGTAGTTCTTCGCCTCCTCGACGGTGAACGAGGGCTTGTCCAGGTACTTCATGTTCTCCCAGGTGAAGAAGTCCTGCTTGATGATCTCCTGCTGCAGCTCGATCCACCGCGCCGCCCGGCCGTCGGGGACATCGCCGGTGGCACCAGGCTCACGCCGGCAGCCCATGGCGAAGTAGTAGTCGGTGTAGTCGTCGTCGACAGGGGTGTGGCTGGTGATCTGCACCGAAGCCATGACCTCGGGCGGGAAGCGGACGAAACCGATGCCCAGGCCGAAGGTGTCGTAGACGACCTCTCCGTCGACCGGGCCGTCGGGGGTGAGCCACGTGCTCGGGCGGCCACCGCCGTAGTTGACGGTCACGGTGGCGTGGATGTGGTTCTCGAAGAACTCGAACGACGTCGTCTCGGCCGGCCGGTCCCCGTGGTGCACCGGTGCGATGTGATACGGATCGGCGGCGTTCTCCACGATGACCTGGGGATGCACCTTCACCCGGTTGAGCATCCGGGAGTGTGGGTGCATGGGGTAGTAGTCACCCGAGTCGAGCTCGGGAACCTTGGGCAGCTCCCAGCTGGGCTCGGCCCCGTCCCGGTCGAACCACATGGCCACCATGCCGTACCACTCGGTGGTGGGGTAGGTCCGGATGCGTACCCCGCGCTTGCACCCCTCCTTCGAGTACGGAATGAGCGAATTGGTCCCGTCCTGGCGCCACTGCCAGGCGTGCCATGGGCATTTGATCTCGTCGCCGACCACGGTCCCGCCGACACCGAGGTGTCCGCCCAAGTGCTGGCAGTAGGCGTCGAGCACGGCCACCGTCCCCGACTCTCCCCGGAAGCAGACCAGCTCCCGGCCGAAGTAGTGCAGGCGTTCGACGGAGCCCGTCTCGACCTCCGATGACCACGCCACGACGTACCAACCAGTCGGGTACCGGTAGGAGGACACGGCCAGCGGGGACTCGGTGTCGACTCTCTGCTCGTCGGTCACGGACATGAAAACCCCCTCGCTCGGAAGCCCACCGGCGCCACGTGGCACCTATGGACCCCGCACATCTGCATCTTGGCACGAACCCCAATTCGGCCCCGCCGCGAGGTGCGGCCCCTCCGGCAGAACCGGTGCTCCCTGCCTGCTGTCTCTGTGGCTGTTCGGGTCTGTCTCTATGGCTTTACAGATATGGCTTTACAGATCTCCTGAGCATATCTTTATAACATAAGGCGGCCACCAAATCAGGGGGGTTCGTCCACCGAGGCATCTCCCCGGTCCGACACAAGGCCCCACGGGCGAAGGGCGGCAGGCAGATGACCACGGTCGACGAGTACCTGGCAGCCATGGGCGAGCAGGATTGGCACCGCCTGGCCGCCACCATCGCCGAGGAGGGCCTGGTACGCGACGGGCCATTCGCCGACGTGATCACGGGCAAAGCGCCCTACGTCGAGTTCCTGCGCGGCATCATCTCGACCCTTCCCCGCTACGAGCTGCGCGTCCGGCGGATCTCCCAGTCCGGTGACCATCGCTTCTTCGCCGAGCTGAGCGAGGTCTTCGACGTGGACGGTGTCCAAACCGAGCATCCCGAGATCTGCGTGTTCGAGACCGACGAATCGGGGCAGATCGCCTTCGTGAGCGTGTTCATGAAGTACCCGGGCGCCCAAGGTCCCGTGTCCGGAGCCAGCGCCGCGTCCTGAGCGACTCAGCGCTAGCCGGTTCGTTTCTCCGGTGCCGGGGGACGGGGCTCGCGCGGCAAGCCGAGTGCCCGCTCGCCCAATATGTTTCGCTGTATCTCGTCCGTGCCGCTGGCGATGCGGACACTCGGTGCCGTCAGCAGGTGGAACTGCCAGCGCCCTTCAGGAGTCGAGTTCGAGTCGGCCACCAAGAAGTCCGGCCCGACCAGCGCCGCCGCCGAGTCTCCGGTCCGTCGCAGGTGATCGGCGAAGGACAGGTTCACGATCGAGGCCAGCGCCCCGACCGGCGCACCTTGGGCCAGCTGGGTCTGCACCCGCAGGTCGAGGCAGCGAAGGACCTCCTCCCCGATGAAGGCCTCGGCGACGCGTTGGCGGACTACGGGATCCGTGCTGGCGCCGCGCCGACGGGCGATCGCGACCATGTCGGCCGAGCCCGGCCAGTCGGGGCCGGCCAGCCCGCGCTCGCTGCTCAGCATGGTGTTGGCCACGGTCCAGCCGTCGTGGATGTCGCCGACCACGGTGGCGTCGGGGATGAACACGTCGGAGAGGAACACCTGATTGAACTCGGCCATGCCGTTCATCTGGCGTATGGGTCGAATCTCGATCCCCGGCGTGGCCATGTCCACGACGAAACAGGTGATGCCGCGGTGCTTGGGCGCCACGGGGTCGGATCGGGCCAGGAGAATGGCGAAGTCGGCGAATCGGGCGTAGGAGGTCCACACCTTTCCCCCGTTGACCAACCAGCCCCCCGGCACCGGGCGAGCCGACGTCGACAGGCCGGCCAGGTCGGAACCGGACCCGGGCTCGCTGAACATCTGGCACCAGACGTGCTCGCCGCGCAGCAGGGCCGGCAGGTACCGCTGCTTTTGCTCCGGACTGCCGTGCACCATCAGGGTCGGTCCGACCATCCCGATTCCCACGTCGAACGCCGCCGTGGAGACGCCATAGCCGGCGGCCAGCCGGGTGAAGGCCAGGTCGAACAGAGCGGACTGCCCGCGGCCCCCGTACTCGGCCGGCCAGGCGATCCCGGCCCATCCGCCGGCATGGAGGGCGCCCAGCCATTGCCGACAGCCGTCGACGAAGCGGTGGTCACGGCCCGACGTGAAGTCGTCCGGGCTGCCCTTGGCCGGAGCGTGTGTCTCGAGCCAGGCTCGGGCCTCGTCGCGGAACCTGACCAAGTCGTCGGATTCGTGGAGGTCCATCAGTCCTCCTCGGCCCGCCGCCAGAAGGGGACCGAGACCCCTTCCTCCACTCGCACGGCATAGGCGCTCACCGGCATGCCGATGTGGACATCGACCGGATCGCAGTCGGTCACGTTGCCCATCATCTTCGGGCCCTCGTCCAGCTCGACCATGGCGATCACATAGGGCGCCAGCCCATCGAAGGGGGGCATGAGGCTCTGGCGCACCACGGTGAACGTGTGCACCGATCCGCGGCCCGACGCCGTCCGCCACTCCGGCTCACCCCCGCATTCGGTACACAGCAACCTGGGATAGAACTGCCGATGCCCGCACGACGGGCACTCCTGATAGCGGAGCTCCCCGGTATCGGCTGCGGCGAAGAACTGGGCGGAGAGCTGGTCCGGGTCGGGCCGCGGCCGACCGGCGAACCGTGGGTCCTCCCAGTCGGCGACCACCTCCATCAGTCGGCCCTGCCCATGAGCACGCCGCCGATACAGGACAGCCACCCACCGACGCCGCAGGCCAGCGCCACCTCGCAGTCGGGGACCTGGTTCACCGCCTCGCCTCTGAGCTGCCGCACCGACTCGATGAGCAAGAACATCCCGCGCATTCCGGGGTGCACGGCACTCAAGCCACCCCCGTCGGTATTGGTAGGGAGGGCGCCGTCCAGGGCGATGCTTCCCTCGGCCACGAATGGCCCACCCTCCCCCTTGGCACAGAACCCGAGGTCCTCGAGGAGCAGCAGCACGGTGATGGTAAAGCTGTCGTAGCACTGGAGGACGTCCACATCGCCGCGCTCGAGCCCCGTTCGCTCGAAGAGCAGGTCGCCGACCGTCGTGGCCGCGGTGGTGGTGAAGTCGTGCATGGCCGAGATGTTCCAGTGGGTCTGGGCCGACGCCGTCGAGAGGACCCGAACTGGCACCCCGCCTAGGTCGCGGGCGCGTTCTTCCGTCGTCATCACCACCGCCCCTCCACCGTCGGAGATGACACAGGAGTCGAATTTGTGAAGCGGATCGGAGATCATCCGGGAGGCGAGCACGTCGTCGATGCTGAGTGGCGTCCGGTACATCGCCTCCGGGTTGTTCGCCGCGTTGGCGCGCGCGGTGACGGCGATGGCCGCCAGTTGTTCCGAGGTGGTGCCGAACTCGAACATGTGCCGCTGGGCGGCCATGGCGTAGGCCGACACGATGGTGCCCCCGTAGGGCGCCTCGTACTGCGGGGGCCCGGGGACGCGCCTCCCGGGGGCGCCGAATCCGCCGGTTCCCAGTCGGCGGCCCATCCGGGTCAGCTGGTCCGAGCCGTAGGTGATGAGCACCGTCTCGCACAGACCGGCACGAATGGCGGCCGCGGCGTGCTCGACGTGGATCTCGAAGCTCGATCCCCCGGTCATCGTTCCATCGGTGTAGGTAGGCGAGAGCCCCAGGTACTCGACCATCACGCTCATGTCGTCGACGGCTATTGCCTCCTTGCCCCCGCCGGCGCAGCAATATCCGTCTATGGCCGACTTGGGAACGCCGGCGTCGGCCAGTGCCCTGGTGGCCGCCAACACGTGGTGGCCGACCGAATCGAGCTCCGGGGCGACCGGGAGGGTGCTGGTACCGACGCCGACGATGACGGGCGACCGGTCAGCCATCTGTCCCCGCCCTCTTCCCGTCGCCCCCCGGCATCGTCCAACCCCCCGTTCGGACCGCGCCCTTACCGGGCGCCACGAAAGTCGGGCGTGCGGCGCTCGGCGAAGGCGGCCATCCCCTCGGCCATCTCCGGCGACACCGTCGCCATGGCCTGGGCGTGGGCCTCACGATCGAGCGAGGAGGGCAGGTCGGTCTCGAAGGTGGCATTGAGCAGCTGCTTGGAGAGCCCGAGCGATCGAGTCGGCCCCGAGGCCAGCCTGGCCGCCAGCTCCGAGGCCTCCTGTTGCAACTCGTCGGCGGTGGGGACGCACCGATAGGCCAGCCCGAGGTCCACGGCCTCGGCACCCTTCGCCCCCTCCCCCAACATGACCATGGCCTTGGCCCGGGGCAGGCCGACCAGCCGGGGCAGCAGGTAGGCACCGCCGGCGTCAACGACCAGTCCCCATTTGGCGAACGACCAGACAAACCGGGCCTCCTCGCAGACGAGGACGAAGTCACAGGCCAGGGCCAGGTGGGCCCCGGGGCCGACCGCAGTGCCGTTCACCGCGGCGACGGTGGGCTTGTCGAGCTCCCACAGCTCGCGGATGAACGTCTGGACCCCGATGCGGAGGGCCTCGCTGGTGGCACGGGGGTCGAAGCCGGACCCTCCGGCCTTGGACACGGTGGATGCCCGGAGATCCATGCCGGCACAAAAAGCGTCGCCGACGCCGGTGATCAACAACGCCCTGACGTCGCCGTCGGCCCGGGCCTGACGAACGCGGGCCACGATCTCGTCGCGCATCTCGATGCTCAGGGCGTTCTTGGCCTCGGGTCGGTCGAGCACCAGACGGGCCACGCTGTCATCACCAACGCTGTAACGGATCATGAGGACAACGTAGGCGAACATCCCATCTTCCGCCCGCCGGCCGATCGGGATATCGGACTAGATTCTGCTCGGCGCGACGGGCACCATCCCGGCCGTGATCTGACCAGCACGAGGTGGCATATGACCGATGTGGACGGGGTGACGACCTCGAGGGAATTCTTCGACGTCGTCCTGCACCAACGTGCATGCCGTGCGTTCGACGATCGGCCGGTCAGCGATGAGATGGTGGGGCTCTGCCTGCGGGCCGCCACCCACGCGCCGAGCGCCGAGAACCTCCAGCCCTGGGTATTCGTCGTCGTTCGGCACGACGACCAACGGGCGAAGGTCGGCGACCTGACCCGCCGGGCCTGGCGGGGTGGCGGCCGTCAGCACTCCGAAGGCCGGCTCCCGGCTGCGCTCTTGGAGGAGGTGGACCGGGGGGCCGAAGGGGGAATCGAGTCGGCTCCGGTCATCGTGGTGGTCTGCGGCGACTCCGATGTCGGCCTCGAGCCCACACTTCCGGCGTCGGTCTTTCCGGCCACCCAGAACCTGCTCCTGTCGGCCACCGCCCTCGGTCTGGGGTCGGCGATGACCACGCTGGCCACGCTGTTCGCCGACGAGCTCGGTGCACTGCTCGAACTTCCCCCTTCGGTGCGGCCGATGGCCGTCGTGCCCATCGGTTGGCCGGCCAAGGTGCCCGGGCCGCCCCGCCGTCTACCCGTGAGCGAACGAGCCCACAGGGACCGGTACGGCCAGGGTTGGTGACACCGTTGGTATGTCCGGGTCGCAATTAGTCGATCGCCGGCGTCTTCAGCTCGCCGATGCCGAAGGTCTTCATCATCGACTCCTCGAGGTACTCGGGACCGTCGGGCGTGGGCACGAACCAACCGGTCGGACACATGGTGAGCACCTCCACGAACGTGAAGCCGGCCCCGGCCATCTGCAGTTCGACCGCCCGCCGGATCATCCGCTTGGTGCGGGCGACCATGCCCGGGGTGTTGACCGCGCCGCGAGCGGCGTAGGCCGTGCCCTCCATCTGGGCGATGAGCCGGCTCACGTCGATGGGGTACCCGTGGGCGGCGGCGTCACGTCCCTCGAGGCTGGTCTTGGTACGTTGACCGATCACCGTGGTAGCGGTGAGATGGCCGCCGGTGTCGCCGAACACCCCGTTGTTGAACAGCAGCGCGGTCACCTGCTCGCCCCGGGCGGCGGCGTGGAGGACCTCGTGCAGTCCCTCGCTGACCATGTCCCCGTCGCCTTGCAGCGTGAACACGGCGGTGTCGGGAACCATCCGCTTGACCCCGGTGGCCACCGCAGGCGCCCGGCCGTGGAGGCACTGGAGCGAGTCGAGATCGCTCAACTTCATCATCTGCGTGTAACAGCCATGGCCGGCGATGAGGATGCTCCGGTTGGACAGCTCGAGCTCGGCGATGACGTCGAGCACCAGGCGCCAAGCGACGGGATGGCCGCACCCCGGGCAGAGGTCGTGGTCACCCGACTGCAGCAGGTCCGGCTTGAACCCGACGACTTGCCGTGAGGGTCGGTCCGGTACCGACGTGGTGTCAATCGTGGTCATGACGTGATCCTCCCTGAGCGCACCGCAGGCCCCGGTTGGGCGATGGCCCGCTCTATTCGCGTGCGCACCTCCTCCGCCTGCAACAGGTCACCTTGCCGCATGCCCGAGCTGTCCTGGGACACCCCACCGATAGAGCGTATGACCGAACGGTCCGCCGCGTACATGCGGACGTCGTCGACCATCTGGCCGGCATTCAGCTCGTAGACCAGCACGTGGGCACAGCCCTCGGTGGCCTGGGCCAAGGCCTCGCCCGGAAAGGGCCACAAGGTGACGGGCCGGAACGACCCGATGCGGACCCCCTCCGCCCGCAGGTCGTCGACCACCCGATCGACGAAGACGGCGGTCGTCCCGAAGGACACCACCAGGACCTCGGCGTCCTCGGCCCGGTCGACCTCGAACCGGGCCTCCGTCTTTTCGATCAGGTCGTACTTCTCGGCAATGGTCTGCCAGGCCTGGTTCGGGCCGGGACCAGGCGTGTTGGGCTTGCCTCGGGCCCACGTCCAGATCTGTCGGGCCTGTCCCGTACCGCTCATCGACCCGTCCAGCGCCCAGTCCTTGGCCGGGAGGGGGCCGAAGTCGAGGCGCTCCACCTCGATGCCCACCGAGGTGTGGGCGATCACGTAGTCGCCGTAGAGGATGGTCGGCGTCCGGTAGCGATCGGCCAGGTCATAGAGCTGCTGGGTATGGGCGGCCGCCTCGGGGACGTCTTTGGGGGCCAGGGTGATGGTCCGGTAGTCGCCCCAACCGCCGCCCCGGGTGGCCTGGAAGTAGTCCTGCTGGCCCCGGGCCATGTTGAACACGACCATAGGCAGCTCGTTCAGGGCCAGTTCGGCGATGCCTTCTTGCATGAGGGCAAGCCCCTGCCCACACGAGCCCGTGCCCGCCCGCGCCCCGGTGGCGGCAGCCCCCAGGGCCATGTTGACCGCCTCGATCTCACTGTTGGCGTTGATGCAGACCCCACCGGCGCCGGGAAGCTTGCGAGCCATGTTCTCGAGCAGCTCGGTGAACGGCAGCATCGGGTACCCGGTGAAGAACCGGCAGCCGGCCAGGATGGCGGCATCGGCGATGACTTCGCTGCCCTGCATCAGGCGTCGCGTCATCTCATGCCTCGATCCGCTCGTCGGTCACGAGGGTCCCTCACGGCACAACCACCGATGGCGCCTCGTCCCATGCCGGTGCGGCGAGGGCGGGAACCTGTTCGGCGCCGGCACGGATGGCCCGTTCGTTGGCCTCCAGGTGTTGCGTGCGGTAGGCGGGGATGAGCAGTTGCATAGCCGCGACCACGCTGTCCACGCTGACCAGCCCGGTCACCGCCACGAGGGCACCGAGGAGAACGAACCCTGCGCTCATCGGGCTCTCGAGCTCGCTGGCGACGTCATTGGCCGGCAAGGCAAACACGGTGGCATCGGGAACATCGACGGGAGCGGTGAACAGCGAGGAGTTGACGACGACGATGGCACCCGAACGCAAGGTGGGCCGGATGGTCGACCAGTACGACGGGTCCATGGCATAGGCCGACCAGGCCGCGGTGGCCACGGGCAGGGCCCGCAGCGGTCCGTCGGCGATGGTCACCTCGGCGTTGGTCATGCCGCCTCGCATGCTCCCGCCGTACCGGGGCACCAACATCACCTGTCGACCCTCGTCGATGGCCGCAGTGGCCAGCGACTTTGACGCAATCTGGACTCCTTGGCCACCGACGCCCGTGAACATCACTTCGCGTTCCATCAGCGCGCCACCGGGCCGTACTCCTGGGCCAGCCGCGACCGCTGGATCTGGCCGGTGGCAAGCGTCCGCGGCAACCGGTCGGCGCCCACCACCCTGCGAGGGTGCTTGTAGGAGGCCAGGCGGTCCCCGATGTGGGCGCGGAGGTCCTCCACGGCCGGGATGGCCACCCCGTCGGCCACGACGACGACGGCGCAGACCACCTCCCCCCACTCGGGATCGGGTGCGCCGATGACCGCCACCTCGACCAGCCCCGGGTACCCGGCCAACGCCGCCTCCACTTCGACGGGGGCCACCGTCTCGCCTCCCGAGCGAATGACCTCCTTCTTCCGGCCGACGATGTACAGGTACCCGTCATCGTCCTGCTCGGCCAGGTCCCCGGTGTGGTACCAACCGTCCTGCAGTGCCTCGGCCGTCTCGTCGGGCAGCTCGAAGTACCCGGTCATCAAACGGTCGCTGGTCATCAACAGCTCGCCGTCGTCGGCCACCGTGGCCTGGACCCCGGGAATGGGATGGCCGACGCTGCCGGGACGGGAGAACAGGTCGGCGTCGGACAGGGCGACGGCGCGCGCCGCCTCGGTCGAGCCGTAGTTCACCGTCGTCCTGCTGGTCGGGAACCGCTCCTTGATCCCTGTGATCAGCTCGATGGTGACCTGCGACGTGCCCGTGAGCGCCCAGTCCACAGAGCTGACATCGGCGGGGCGATCGCACTCGAGGATCCGGCGCCAAACGGCCGGGATGCAGTAGAGGGTGCCCGCCGACCATCGCTCGACCGCGCCCAGCAGTTCGTCGGCGTCCGCCCGCCAGACCAGGTGCGCAGGCTGGTGGGCCGACCAGGCCATGGTGGCGAAGGTCCACCCGGCCATGTGGAAGAGCGGGAACATGACCACCTGGCCTCGGCCGCCGCTGGTGGTATGGGCGGCTGCACCGGCATGGGTGCGCAACCACGTCGCCCGCTGGGAGATCATGACTCCCTTGGGGCGGCCGGTGCTCCCGCTGGTGAGAAAGATGGTGCAGATGGCGTCCTCGGCCGGCAGGGGCACGTCGGGAGCGTAGGGCGACGCCACCTGGGCCAGCATGGCCAGGTCGCTCCCGGGGTGGCGACCGCCGGTTCCCACCGTGACCAGCGGGATGTTCGTACCGGCCACCAGCTGCTCAGCTCGCTCGGCGTGGGCCGGATCGACGACCAGGAAACGAGGTCGCAGGTACTCGAGTGCGGCCGTCACCTCGTCGTCGGCATAGGCGGGATTGAGCGGTGCGAAGGTAACGCCGATACGGCTGAGCCCGAAGTAGAGAGCGACGCCGTCGAGCGACGTGTCCGACCACCAGGCCACCCGGTCCCCCGGGCGGGCTCCCAATCCAAACAGGGCGTTGGCGGTGCGATTGGCCTGGCGCTCCACCTCGGCGAAGGTCAGCTGCTCGTCCCCGAGCGTTACGGCCAGGCGGTGCGGGACCGTCCCGGCGGCACAGCTCAGGATGTCGTTGACAATGAGCGGCATGGCCCGGCACCCCCCGCAGACCGGCAGTACGGGCACCCCTGCGTCGTTGCTGCCATGACCATCCCCTCACTCCGGTGCTCGTGGGCCACGCTACCGACTCGAACGCCGCGGTTCCAAACAGGTGTTTTCGGTGGCTCAGCGAGGTAGGCCCAGGATGCGGTCGCCGATGATGGA
>JAUTXB010000085.1 GCA_030838245.1 Acidimicrobiaceae bacterium | reverse complement strand
CGGGTGCGCTTGTCCACCAGATAGACGGTTCGGAGATCCAACAGGCAGAGCCCGGTGACCACGCCGCTACGGCTCTCGATCGCTCCGGGGTCCTCGATGAGCTCACCCAGCATCTGGTAGCCGCCACAGATGCCCAGGATCATGGGGGACTCCGTGCTGGTGCCCCCGGCCCCGTCGTCGCGGAGGCCGGCCAGTGCTGCTTCGAAGCCTCGCGACCGCATCCAGGCCAGGTCCTCGACCGTCGACTTGGTTCCGGGTAGCACCACCATGTCCGGCTGGCCGAGCGAGTCGGGCGAGTCCACGAACCGGACGGACGCCCCGGGCTCGACGGCCAGCGCGTCGACGTCGGTGAAGTTGGAGATATGGGGAAAGCGGATGACAACGATGTCCAGTGGTTCCCGCCCGGCGCTCTCCGCCGACGTGGCCGTCCCCGTCCCGGGCCGGGCCCCTTGGGTCAGCGCCAGCGCCAACGAGTCCTCGGCGTCGAGGGTCAGGCCCTCGGCAAAGGGCAGCACGCCCAGCGTCGGCCGTCCCGTGCGCCGTTCCAGGTCGGTCAAGGCATCGCCGAGGAGGGCGGGGTCCCCACGGAACTTGTTGATCACGAACCCACGGACCCAGCGCCGGAGCTCGTCGGGCAACAGCGCGACCGTCCCGTAGAGGGCGGCGAAGACGCCGCCCCGGTCGATGTCGCCGACCACGATGGCCGGGATTCCCACCTTCGAGGCCAGCCCCAAGTTGACCAGGTCCCCCTCCAAAAGATTGATCTCGGCCGGGCTGCCTGCGCCCTCGCACAAGATCACGTCGTACCGTGAGCGCAGATCGGCCAGGGCATCGGTCACCACGTCCATGAGCTCGGGCTTGGCCGCGTGGTAGGACACCGCGTCGAGGTTCTTCCACGGCCGACCGAGCACCACCACCTGGCTCGTCCGGTCGCTGGTCGGCTTGAGCAGGATCGGGTTCATGGCCACGTCGGGCTCCACGCCGGCCGCCATGGCCTGCATGGCCTGCGCCCTCCCGATCTCATGGCCGGCGGGGGTGACGAACGAGTTGAGGGCCATGTTCTGGGCCTTGAACGGCGCCACCCGCACGCCCTGGCGGGCCAGGAGCCGGCACAGTCCGGCCACGATCTGGCTCTTGCCCACGTCGCTGGCCGTACCGCACACCATGAGCGCGCCCCTCATGCGACCACCTCGCCTAGCGCGTGCGAGAGCCGTCGAAGCCCGAGGGGCGCGGGGACGGCGATCCGCACCGCATCGGGAAGTCCGAAGGTGGTGCAGTCCCGAACCAGCACACCCCGGGTGGCCAGACGCTCACGGAGGCCGGCGGCCCCGTCGACCAGGATGAAGTTCGCCGCGCTGGGCCGAGGTCGGAGCCCATGAGCGCTCACCAGATCGGTCAGGTCCTGGCGGGCTCCGGCGATCGACTCCGCCCAACCGGGAAGGTCGGATGTGGCCAACAGATCAGGCAGGACGGCCAGGGCCAGCGCATTGACCGACCAGCGGGGCTGGCGAGACGCAAGCCGACACACGATGTCGACGTTCCCGGCCGGGGCCAGGACATAGCCCAGACGAAGCCCGGGGCAGGCGAACACCTTGGTCAACGAGCCCACCACCGTCGATTCGCCTTGAGCGGTATCGCCCCGGGTCCATCGCCCGGTGGCCAGCGGATAGAACGCCTCGTCCCACACATCGGCGCGTTCTCCCGGTCCGGCGAGCTCGCCGGTCGGGTTGTGCGGATCAGAACGGAACCGGGCCGCGGCCGGGTCGAGGTCGCTCAGATGGCGCCGATACAACGAGAAGTCCGGCTCGTCCACCCAGCCGCGCCCAAGCTCGGCAGCCACCAGGGCAATAGCCTCGGATCCCCCGTTGGTCAGCAGAAGTCGGTCCGACTCGACGCCCAGGGCCCCGGCCAGCGACTCGGTGGCGGCGCGGACTGCCGCTTCGGCCGGGTAACGGGTGAGCTCGGCCAGATGCGGCGCGGCCAACGACGCCACACTGGGAGCGAACGGGTTCATGCTGGCCGCCAGGTCGAGGATCGAGGCCACGTCCACCCCCAGGGCGACAGCCAGGCGGCGAGCATCGTCCCCGTGCGGACCGGGGGCGGGCACCGGCGAACTGGAAAGATGGGCGTTCGCCGACGGGGCCGTCTTCACCAGGTCAGTCTTCAGCAAGGCAACAGTCATGGGTTCCTTTGTGTACGTCGGGTGCGGCTGGGGCGACCTGTGCGCCGGTCGATCAACCATCCACCCAGGGCCGGCGCCACCAGCACGAGGCCTAAGGCCATGGTGACGTCCCGGCTCAATCGGACCACCCTGGCGATGTCGTTCCACTCCGCTGGTCGACCGTCCCCCAGGTACGGTCGCACCTCGACCTGGTCGCCATACCGGTTGGCGCCGCCCAGCCGTAGCCCCAGGGCGGCGGCGAAGGCGGCCTCGGACACACCGGCGTTGGGCGAGGGATGCTGCGGCGCATCGAGGCGAACGGCGCGCCAGATGTCGAGCGCCCGCGCAGGACGCACCACCGCCACCAGCAGTGCCGTCACCCGGGCGGCCGGCCAGGCCAACACGTCATCGGCCCGGGCGGAAGCCCATCCGAACCGGCCGTACCGATCGTTTCGATAGCCGACCATGGCATCGAGGGTATTGGCCGACCGGTGCACCAGCGCGCCGGCGGCACCGCTCATGGATGCCCACAGGGCGGGGGCCACGATGGCATCGGCGGTGTTCTCGGCCACGGACTCGACCACGGCCCGGACGATCTCCTTCTCCTCGAGCCGGCGCGGGTCCCGCGCTACCAGCGCGGTCAACGACTCCCGGGCGGCAGTGAGGTCCTCTCGCTCCAGTGCTCTGCTGACGGTGGTGGCCGCATCGCCTAGGGCGCGGCCGGCAACCGTGACAGCGGTGGCCGAGACCGTCGCCGCCACCGGCGGAAGGGAGCGGTCGAAGAGGGCGCCGACGCTGCCGGCGGCGGCCATCCCCACGGCCGCGTAGGCCACGCCTCGGCCTCGGTCGTCCCGCCACCAGCGCCGGTCGAGCCAGGCCATGGCCTGCCCGAACCGGGCTACCGGGTGCACCATGCTCGGTGGCTCACCGGCGAGCCGATCGACCAACAGCCCGGCGGCGGTTCCGAGCATTCGCTGCCGGAGGCCGTTCACCATCGGATCACCATCGGGCCGCAGCCACGATCAGAGCAACGGTCTCGCCCACGATGCCCGCCGCACCCAGGACATCACCGGTGAAGCCGCCGATCCTGCGTCGTGCGAACCACACGACCAGCGTGGCGGCGACCACCTCGACCAGGATCGTCACCGTCCCGCCTATCGGGCGCCACTCGGTACAGAACCCGAGAGCGATGACTGCGCCGAGCAGGCCGACGACCAGACGGTTCCTCCGGGCCGGGCCCGAGCGGCCGTCGCGAGGGCCGTTGCCCGGGGCCGGCTCGATGAACGCAGATACCAGGCCGCCCTCCGGCCGGGCGTAGGGAACGGACGTGGCCACGACGGCCATGATCGCCCGCGACCCGGCCCAGATGCCCACCAAGAGGACGACTGAGGGCTTGATGGCCACCAATCCGACCCACCGCAGCAAGAGCACGGCCACGGCCGATGCAATGCCGAACGCACCCGACGTCGACTCCTTCATGACCGCCAGCCGCCGCTCGCGTGGCAGGTGGGGCGGCAGGAGGCCATCGGCACAATCGACCAGACCGTCGACGTGCAGCATCCCGGTCAGGGCCAGGTCGGCCGCTACGACCAACGCGGCGACCACGCCCGGGGGCCACGCCTTGGCCAGGCCCCACCACAGCAGGCCGAGCAGCGCTCCGATGGCGCCGCCGACGAAGGGAAACCACAGCAGCGAGGAGGGCCGTGGCACCCGTGCCTTCCCGATGGGCGTAAGGAACGCCACCGCTCCCCGCACGGCTCAGCGCCCTCCACCCAGGGCCAGGACACGCCCGGCCACCACGAAGAGGACTTCGTCGGACACAGCGGCGACTCGCTGGTTGACCAGGCCGAGGGCATCGGCGAAGGCCATGCCGGCCGACGTGGGCGGGTGCACACCCAGCCCGACCTCTTCACTGACCACCACGGTGAGGTCGCCGCCCGCATCGATCCGCTCCCGGAAGTCGGCGCACAACCGGTCATGATCGACCCGGAAGCCCTCCATCCCCGCTACCCATGCCCCCAACGAATCGACGAGCACGGTACCGACCAGCGGCCGACAGGCGGCGCCGAGGTCACGGCCCGGTCCGAGCTCCATCGTCTCCCACCCACGGGGGCGTCGGTCGCGGTGCGCCTGCACCCGGGCATCCCAGAGGGGATCGCCCGTTCCGGTCGGGAAGGCGCCGGTGGCCACGTAGGTCACCGCCCCATCGGAACCGGCGCGATCGCCGGCCAGCCGCTCGGCCACCTCGGACTTCCCCGATCGGGTTCCGCCGAGCACCAGTGTCAGCGTTCCCTGTGCTCCAGCCCTCCCCTGTGCTCCTGTCCTCACAGCCACGTCCACGCGTCCTTCCTGCCCCCGAGGGGGCACGCACCCCGGTACGGGGCGGGAAACAGGTCTCCTGGCTCTCGGATCATCACTTCCCTCGGCCTTCCCGCCCGTTTCCGGGCCGTGGCCATCGGGTGAGGGTCGTTCCCCGATCACAGTTGCGGGACAGCCCCGGACTCCCACCGGGTTCCCTGTGCTCCGAGCGCCGAGCCTATACGGTGCCGGCCATCCCGACCCTGGCCCTGACCACCGGGATCGGGCCACCGCCCGGCGGGGCCGGCCGGGCATGGCGAGGCCTCGGTCGGCGTCCGCCTTCGATTCCGAGCGATACCGTGACTGGCATGGCCCGCGTCGAATCCATCGTCCTGATCAACACCGGCTACGGCAAGGGCAAGTCCTCGGCCGCCTTCGGCGTCATGGGCCGGGGTTGGGCCCGCGGCTGGCGGGTGGGGGTGGTCCAGTTCATCAAGAGCGGCAAGTGGAAGACGGGCGAGCGAAAGCTGGCCGACCACCTCGACGTCGAGTGGCACACGCTGGGCGACGGCTTCACCTGGGAGTCCGACGATCTCGACGAGACGGCGGCCAAGGGTCGCCATGCCTGGGAGGTGGCCCGGGAGAAGCTGGCGTCCGGCAACTACGACCTCTTGATCCTCGACGAACTGACCTACGCGGTGAAGTACGGCTGGGTGGCCGCCGACGAGGTGGTGGACGGCGTGCGGGCACGTGCACCGAAGACCAACGTGGTGATCACCGGACGCGATGCCCCCGACGAGCTCATCGAAGTGGCCGACACCGTGACCGAGATGCGAAAGGTCAAGCATGCGTTCGACCAGGGCATCAAAGCGAAGAAGGGGATCGAGTTCTGACCCGTCCCGCCGTGTTCTGGAGTCGGTGCCGGTGAGGTCTCGGATCCTTCCCCGGCTGGTGGTGGCCGGGACCCACTCCGGCGTGGGCAAGACGACCATCGCCACCGGCCTCATGGCTGCGCTGCGGATGCGCGGCCATCGGGTCGCCTCGGCCAAGGTCGGGCCCGACTTCATCGACCCGGGTTACCACTCGGTGGCCACCGGCCGCCCCGGTCAGAACCTCGACAGTTGGATCTGCGGCGCCGACGCCATGGTCCCACTGGCGGCCAAGGCGGCCGACGGCGCCGACATTTTGGTAGTGGAAGGGGTCATGGGGCTCTTTGACGGAGCGTCCTGGTCGCCCGGCACCCGGGACGGCCCGGATGTTCTCAACGGTGGGGCCGCGGGCTCCACCCGGGGTGGCACGGCCAGCACGGCAGAGATGGCGGCCCTCCTCTCGGCCCCGACGATCCTGGTCGTCGATGCATCGGCCATGAGCACGTCGGTCGCCGCCCTGGTCCACGGTTTTCATACCTACGATCCCGACGTTCCCCTGTCCGGGGTCATCCTCAATCGGGTGGGGAGTGCCCACCACGAGGCGCTGCTGCGGGAGGCGCTCGCCCCGCTCGTCGAACACGGGGTGCCCGTCCTCGGTGCGCTCCAACGGGATGACGCCCTGACTTGGCGGGACCGGCATCTGGGCCTGGTGCCGGTCATCGAGCGTCCGGGAGCAGTGACCGAGGCGGTGGACCGCCTGGCCGAAGCCATCGCCGCGTCGATCGACCTGGACGCCATCGTCGCAGTGGCCCGGTCGGCGCCGAGCATGCCCACCGATGCGATGGGCGGACTGGCCAGTACGCGGCGGGTCGTGCCGGTCGGTCGGACAGTGCGCATCGCCGTGCCCGGTGGCCGGGCGTTCAGCTTCGCCTATCCCGACAACCTGACCCGCCTGGTGGAAGCGGGTGCCAAGATCGTTCCCTTCGACCCGCTCGTCGACCAGTCCCTGCCCGAGGACACGGTCGCGCTCTACGCCGGTGGCGGGTTCCCCGAGGTGTACGCCGAGGCCCTGTCCTCCAATCGACCCCTGCTGCGAGACGTGCACGAGCGGATCGACCACGGCTTGGTGACCTGGGCGGAGTGCGGTGGTCTCTTGTGGTTGTGCCGAACCCTCGATGGTCATTCGCTCTGCGGCGCCGTCGACGCCGACGGGGCCATGACCGGGCGGCTTTCGCTCGGCTACCGCACGGCGACGACCATGGTCTCGACGCCGATCGCAGCCAGGGGGGCCACGCTGCGGGGCCACGAATTCCACTATTCCTCCGTCGATCCCTCCGGGTCGGCGCTCCAGCTCGAAGGACGGACAGGATCAGCTCGTGCCGGCTTTGCCACGCCGACCCTCCTGGCCTCCTACCTGCACCTGCATCTGGGAGCCGACCCCGGCCCGGCCGAACGCTTCGTCTCCACGGCGGCAGCCCAGCTCACAAGCCCGTCCAGCTCGACCGGTAGCATGATCCGGCCATGACTACAGACCCCGCCCGTGCCAACCAGGGCCGACTCATCGGGGTGGGCGTCGGCCCCGGGGACCCGGGACTGGTGACACGCCTGGCCGTCTCGACCCTGGAGGCCGCCGACCGGGTCACCGCCCCCACCACCTCGCCCGACTCGGTCGGCCGGGCCGAGGCCATCGTCCGTCAGATCCTTCCCGACCTTCGCATCGACCGTCTCCCCTTCGACATGACGGCCGATCGAGCCCCCGGTGGTCGAGACGCCCGGGTGGCTTCCCACGGCGCGGCGGCCGCGATGCTCGCCCCGTGGTTGGGCCAGGGACAGACCGTGGCCTTCGTGACCCTGGGCGACCCCAACGTCTACAGCACCTTCCCTTCCTTGGCCGAGGAGGTACGCCGCCTGCTCCCCGAGGTCTCCTTGGCCACGGTGCCCGGCATCACCGCCTTCCAGGCCCTGGCCGGACGTTCGGGAACTGTGCTCCTGGACGGGACCGAGTCCCTGTCCCTGGTAACCGCGCTCGACGGCGTGGAGCACGTGTCCGACGCCCTGGCCGACCCCGAGCGTGCCGTGGTGATCTACAAGGGGGGTCGATACCTTCCTGCCATCGCCGCCCTACTGGCTGACTACGGACGCCTCGACGGCGCAGTGTACGGCGAGCTCCTCGGCCTCCCCGGTGAGCAGATCGGCGCGGTGAAGACGGCAGCCGATCGGCCGGCCAGCTACCTGGCCACGGTCATCGTTCCGCCGGCCGGTGCTGCAAACAGGGGGCAACGCCCATGAGCGGCCTGATCAGCTTCATCGGTGCCGGTCCGGGCGCCGCCGATCTCATCACCCTCCGGGGCGCCGATCGGCTCCGGACTGCCGACGTCGTCATCTGGGCTTCCTCCCTGGTGCCCGAGGAGGTCCTGACCCACGCCGGGCCCCAGGCGAATATCCACGACTCGGCCACCATGACACTGGAGGACGTGCTCTCGGTCTACGAGGACCACGCCGATGCGGCCATCGTGCGCCTGCATTCCGGAGATCCCGCCATTTACGGCGCCATCCAGGAGCAGCTGGACTGGTGCATCGCCCACGAGCGCTCCTTCGAGATCGTGCCCGGCG
>JAUTXB010000076.1 GCA_030838245.1 Acidimicrobiaceae bacterium | reverse complement strand
CGCCTTCGGCCAGAGGAATCGAAAAGAACGAGGAGCACACATGCCTGATGCCGTGATCGTCTCGGCGGTTCGGACCGCCATCGGTACCGCCCGCAAGGGCACCTTGAGCGAGACCGAGGCCTCGGTGCTGGCCCTGGCCGTCATCGAGGAATCCCTGGCCCGCACCGGGCTGGCCCCGACCGACATCGACGACTTGGTCCTGGCCGAGTCCCTCTACGGCGGCGGGGTCATCGCCCGCTATGCCGCCGTGGTCGCGGGGATGGAGACCGTCCCGGGCCTCGCCCACAACCGCCACTGTGCCTCGGGCCTGGCCGCCGTGCAGAGCGCCTCGGCCTCGATCATGGCCGGCATGGACCGAGCCGTCATCGCCGGCGGGGTCCAGTCCTCGTCCACCTCGCCGCGAGACACTCGGCGCATCGCCGGCACCGACGACTGGGAGGACTGGATGTCCCCCTCCCATCCCGACACCCCCGAGGCCCCCGCGTTCGACATGTCCCTCACCGTCGGGTGGAACACGGCCCAACGGGTCGGGGCGACCAGACAGGACATGGACGCCTGGGCCCTCCGATCCCATGAGCGGGCCATCGCCGCCATCGACGAGGGACGCTTCGCCACCGAGATCGTCCCCATCAAGGTCACCACCCGTGACGGTGCGGCCGTGGTCTTCGAGACCGACGAGCACCCCCGGCGGGGCTCGACCATGGAGAAGCTGGCCTCGCTGCGCCCCTTGCACCCCGAGATCGAGGGCTTTTCCATCACCGCCGGCAACGCCTCGCGCATCAACGACGCCGCCTCGGCCCTGGTGGTCACGGCCGACGACTTCGCCGCCGACCACGGCCTCACCCCCCTGGGCACCGTCCGGTCCTGGGCCTCGGTGGGGGTGGCGCCCAAAGAGACGGGCATGGCCCCGACCATCGCTATCCCAAAGGCCCTGGAGCGAGCCGGGCTGACCGTGGCCGACGTCGACCTCTTCGAGATCAACGAGGCCTTCGCCTCGGTCCCCGTGGCCTGTGTGCGGGTGCTCGACCTCGACGAGGACCGGGTCAACATCTCGGGCAGCGGTTGCAGCCTGGGCCACCCCATCGCCGCCACCGGGGCCCGCATGCTCACCACCCTCGTCTACGACCTGGCCCGCCGAGGCGGCGGCATCGGGGTGGCGGCCATGTGCGCCGGCGGGGGCATGGGCTCGGCCACGGTGATCGAGGTCGCCGCCGGCTAAGTCGGCCGGACCACGCAGTAACGACATCTCGGGGGAACGGCAGTGAGCTTTCTGGACGAACGGGCGGACCTGGACGGCCGCGTCGCCGTCGTGGTCGGCGGCGGCGGCGGTCTTGGCCGGGCCTGTGCCACCGACCTCGGCCGTGCCGGGATGCGCCTGGCCCTGTGCGACAAGGATGCCGCCGCCCTGGCCGAGACAGCGGCGAGCATCTCGGACGCCGGCGGTGAGGTCATGGTCGGGGTTCTCGATGCCCGCGATCCCGAAGCACTCGGGGGGTTCTTCGCCGAGGTGGACGCGGGTTATGACGGACAGCTCGACGTACTGGTCAATGTGGTGGGGGGCACATTCCGGCAACCCTTCGAGGAGTCAAGCCCACGGGGATGGGACGCCCTGATCCGGACCAACTTCACGTGGCTCCTCCACGCCACCCAGCTGGCCATCTCCCGTATGGACCCGAGCGGAGGCAGCATCATCAACATCACCTCGATCGAGGGCCATCGGGCCGCACCCAACTACGCCGTGTACGCGGCGATGAAGGCCGGGGTCACCAGCTTGACCCGCACCCTGGCCGTCGAGCTCGCCCCCCGCAAGATCCGGGTCAATACCATCGCCCCCGACTACATCCCCACTCCGGGACTGGCATCGGCCCTGGGCGGCACCGAGCAGACGAGGGCCCTGCAGCATCGCATCGCCACGCCGATGGGCCGCGAGGGCACCTTCGAGGACGCCGGCGGGTGCGCACTGTTCCTGGCCTCGAACCTGTCGTCGTTCGTGACCGGGACCACCCTGCACCCCGACGGGGGCGCCATCGCCTCCTCCGGCTGGTTCAACTGGCCCGACGCCGGGTACTTGAACCACCCACCCCCGACGGTGCTCGAGCATCTGCTCGAGCCCTGACCACATCCATCAGGTAGGGACCGGTCAGGTAGGGGGGCTACCGATCCAGGCGATGGGCACGCCGGACCTCGTTCAGGACGGAGCCCCGACGCCACTGCCGAGATAGGCCGATGCCAACGCATCCGTGTCCACCTCGCTGCGGGGCCCCGACCAGACGATGCGCCCGAGTGTCATGAAGGCCACGGTGTCGGCCAGGGCCAGGACCTCGGCGGCCTTCTCCTCGACCAGCAGCACGGTGACCCCCTGGCTGCGCATCTCATCGAGGGTGGCGCACACCGCTTCGGAGGCCAACGGGGCCAGGCCCAAGGTGGGCTCGTCGGCGATGAAGACGTCGGGCGGCCGTACCAGGGCGGAGACCAGCGAGAGCATCTGCTGTTCTCCTCCCGACAGCAGGCCGGCCACCTGCTTGTGGCGGGTGCCCAGGATGGGGAAGTGCTCATAGGCCTGGGCCCGCTGTTCGGCCGTGGGCAGCCAGACCTCGAGGTTCTCCTCGACGCTCAACCCCGGGAAGATGCCCCGCCCCTCGGGCACGGTCATGAGGCCCTCGGCCGATCGCTGGTGGGCGGGCCACGAGGTGACGTCGACCCCTCGACGCAGCACGCGCCCCTCGGTCGGGGTGAGGAGCCCGGCGGCTACTCGGCACAGCGTCGTCTTTCCCGCCCCATTGGCCCCGAGCAGGGCGACGATGGTCCCTTGTTTCACTTCGAGGTCGGTCCGATGGAGCACTTCGACCGCGCCGTACCCGGCGACGACGCCTTCGAAGGCCAGCACCGTAGGCCGTTCGTCCTCGGTCGTCGACGGGGCTCCCTTGTCAGCGCCAGCCGTGGTCACGGCACGGGCCGGGACAGGCCTCGAGCCGGCGGGTACGTCCTGCGGTGTGGCGGTGGCGGGTGCTTCCGGGGTGATCAGGGCGGCGCCGGCCAGTGCCGGCTGAGCGCCGGCGTGGATACGGGCCGCCCGCTTCTCCCGGAACCGGGCGATCGATCGAGCGTTCTCGGCCAGTACCCCGTCGGGCTCGCGGGCCAGGCCGATGGCGCCCAGGCCGAAGAGGATGGGGAGGAAGTAGGGCGACTGGGTGGCGGTGTGGAGCGTGTCGTTCCAGCTGGTGATCTTGGCGAACAGGCTGGTGCCCAGGGCGTAGAAGAGGCCGGCCAGCAGCGCCCCGGCCGGGCGGCGGATGCCGAAGGTCACGACCACGGCCAGCCAGATGAGCCCGACCACCGTCGGGGCGGTGGTGTTGCCGAACGGGCTCGAGGTGATGGTGAACAGCGCGCCGCCCACGCCGGCGATGGCGGCCGAGAAGCCGAAGATCAGAACCTTGATCCGGTCGGGGGAGAGCCCGGTGGTACGGGCCCCGATCTCGGTCGACCGGGCGGCGAACATCGTCCGGCCCGAGGCACCTCGCTGGATGTTGTAGATGAGCAGGGTGATCACGCCGAAGATGGCCAATAGCAACATGGTGAGCGAGCGCGGGCTCGAGAAGTTGAGGAACGACCCGATCGAAGGGGGGTTCACGGTGTAGCCGCTCGAGCCGCCAGAGATGGAGTTGATGTTGAAGAAGATCAGCTCGCAGGTGAAGGCCAGGGCCAAGGTGGCCAGGGCCAGCAACAGAGCACCGAGCCGCCGAACCACGAAGGCGATGGCCATGCCCACGATGGCCGTGCCGACCGCGCTGGCCACCATGGCCAGGCCGAAGTTGAGATGGCCCCCGTTCATGATGACGGGGATGTTGTCGAATTGATGGGTCACCAGGTACCCGGCAATGAAGCCACCGGCGGTCACGAAGGTGGCCTGGGCCAGGCTGACCATCCCGCCGATGCCCGTCACCACTACGAAGGAGAGGAAGATGATGGCGTAGACCATGCCCTGGGCCAAAAGACCGGCCCAGAACGAGGTGGACAACAGCGTGGTGTAGAGGATGAAGGCGACCGTGGCGATGGCCCAGGGCAGCCGGCGGCGCAGGGCGGACAGCCCGGCGCGATGGTCGGGACGGGGCTCTTCGGGGATCGGGTTCCGGGTCCGCCTACGGGTCATGGACCCGAGCACGATCAGTCCGACCACGGCGAGGACAAAGGGAACCGAGCTGAGCAGTCCCGACAGCTGGGCCACCGAGGGCGGCAAGAAGCTGTTGGCGTAGCCGGCCACCATGTTCTGGATCACACCGAGGGCAAGGCCGCCGGCGAACACGAGCGGGAGCGAGCGCAGGCCGCCGGCCACCACGGCGGCGATCGAACCCAGCACCACCAGGGTGAAGGTGTTGGGGTCGAGCCCGAACAGCGGGACCATGAGCACGCCGACCAGGCCGGAGAGGGTGGAGACCAGCACCCAGGCCACCTTCGAGACGCGGGCCGGGCTGATAGCTCGCAGCTCGGCCAGCTCGCGGCGGTCGACGTTGGCCCGCATGGCCAGTCCGAGGCGGGTGTGGCGCAGGATCACCCACAGCCCGACGGCCGACACCACCGATGCGGCCAGGATGGCCAGCTGGTCTGTGTTGATGGCCACCCCGGAGAGAGCGTGGAAGTAGGAGGCCGGCGTGGGGCCGAGACCGGGTCCGGTCACCACGCTCTGGTTGGTGGGCAGGTGGGCGCCGGCAGAGTTGATGACGGTGACCAGCCACAGGGCCAGGTTGGGGAGGGCCACGATCAGCCCGATGGTGCCCACGATGCGGGCGTAGATCGGGGCGTCGGACAGCCGTCGGAGCATGACCCGCTCGAGCAGGAACCCCATGAGGGGGGCGAAGACCACGATGCTGATTAATGCCGACCACACGATGGGCAGGTGCTGGCCGGTATTGAGCTGAAAGTAGAGGTAAGCCGTAGTGAAGGCGATGGCCCCATAGCCGAAGTTGAAAATGCCCGCCGTCTGGTAGCCCAGAACCAGGCCCGTTCCGATGATGGCGTAGAGGGCGCCGGACACGGCACCGGGAACGAACAGCGACAAGAACTTCGTCATCGGTACCCGTTCACCTGGTTGGCGCGCATCGTCACCCTTCGTCGCTCATGTGCCTCCGGCGACCCCGTGGTGCCGTGCTTGCGTCGATGAGCGTACGGCCGGCCCCCCAGTGCGTCAACAACGGTTTTCGGTCGGGGGACAGGCTGGTTGCTCAGCCCGGAGCCACCCGGGCGGTCACCAGGGCGGCGAGCCGATTGCCGTTGCCCACATCGCGAACTTCCGCCCGGACGAGCCCGGACCCGAGCGAGACGGCGGTGGCCCGACCAGGTCCCCGTCGCACCGCGGTGAGGTACCGGGTGTCGAGATCGAGGACCGGGCGCCCGGTGAGGGACTCGGCGGCCATCTCGGCCAGCAAGGCCACCGCCCCACCTTGCAGGGTGCCCGACGCTTGTTGGACGAAGGGCCCGTGTTCGATCTCGGTGACACCGGGCTC
Source organism: Acidimicrobiaceae bacterium (assembly GCA_030838245.1). The sequence goes on along the minus strand of JAUTXB010000076.1, from coordinate 7,769 downwards.
GAGGACGCGCATGCCGATGTAGTCGGGGAAGGCGACGGGCATCGACCCGGTCGTCCGCATGCCCCGGACCAACGGTGGGGCGATGTCCTGGGGGCGTGGCGACGCCATGAACGTGACATAGCTGTGCGCCACCAGCTCGTGGGTTGCCGCGTCGGAGAAGCGGACCTCGGCGGCCACCGTGCTGCGGCCCATCTTTACGATCTCGGCAGAGAGCTCCAACGAATCGGCGCTTCGGTCCGACACGATCCGCACCACGATGTCGAGGGTCACGGCCAGCCGAGGTGCGGTGCTCAGACAGGCGGCGACCCCGGCCACGCAGTCGGCCATGGTGGCCAGCACGGACGGCCGGGGCAGTGACGATCCCGCCGAACGCAACGAGTCGGTGATCGTGGCGTCTCCCGTCATGGTCATCCCGTCCTCGGACATGGCGAAGCCGAAGGCGAGGTCGTTCACGAACATCTTCCGACCCTCGCCGATCAAGGGCAGCGGGGCCTCGCCCACATCGGGATCTGCGTCGTGGAGTCGGGTCATGGAGGGGCGAGGTTATCCGGGCCTGTCTTCCCCGATCGAGTCGGAGCACACGGCCGGGGAGCAACGGCCACCCCTGGTTCCTGCGGTCGTCCCTCCGGTGGGCTCAGACGACGCCGGCCGACTGGAGGGCGGCGAGCTCATCGACGGTGAGGCCCAAGAGGTCGCACCAGACCTCGCGGTTGTGCTCACCGAGAGCGGGTGCCGGTGACGGTGGGACCGGTGGCTTGCCGTCGAGCCGGGGAAACGGGGCCTGCTGGCGGAGCGGCCCGGCGATCGGATCGTCGACGGTGACGATGTCCCCTCGAGCGGCCATGTGGGGGTCGGCCAGGATGTCGGCGGCGTCGTAGATGGTCCCGACGGGCACCCCGTGTTCGATGCAGCGCGCCTCGACCTCGTCCGAGGAGCGGGCGGACGCCCAGTCGGCGACGATGCCGTTGATCTCGTCAGAGCCCGCCGCTCGCTTGGCCAGCGTGGACCACCGGGGGTCCTTGACCAGATCGGGGCGCTCCATGGCGGCACACAGTCTCGAGAAGTTGGCGTCAGACCCGGCCACGATGCAGACGTAGCGCCCGTCGGCGGTGAGGTAGTTGTCGAGCGGTGCCGAGTTGGGCAGCCGGTTCCCCTCGCGGCGGCGGGTCAGCCCGATCCGGTCTTGTCCGGCGATGGTCCACTCCAGGATGCGCAAGATGGACCCGTACAGCGGGGCGTCGACGACGCCGCCCCGGCCGGTTCCTCCGTCGGGCCGGTCGCGGCGGTACAGGGCCGCCGTCACCGCCTCGGCGGCGAAGACACCGGTCAGGTAGTCCGAGACGGTGACGCCGGGACGAACCGGTGGGCGGTCGGGATACCCGGTCAGGTTGAGTAGCCCCCCATAGGCGATACCCATTCGGTCCAGACCTGGTCGCCGGGAGTTCGGGCCGTCCTGGCCGAACACGCTGATCCGGGCCCAGACGGCGCGGGGATCGCAGTCGTCGGGCCCGATGCCCCAGGCTTCCAGGGTGCCAGGCCGAAAGTTCTCGCACACCACATCGGCGTGGGCCACGAGTCGTCGAAACAGGTCCTGCCCCTGGGGTTGACGGAGGTCGAGGGTCACGCCTTTTCGGCCGCGGCCCTCCACGGCCCACCAGAGCGAGTACGGGGCCGAATCTGAGTCTCCGTGGGTGGGGTCGGTGGGGAGGAAGGGGCCGATGGTCCGCATGAAGTCCCCTCCTCGGGGATCCTCCACCTTGATGACTTCGGCTCCCATCTCACCGAGCAAGCCGGCGCAGAACGGCGCGCTGATGCGGGTGCCGACGTCGATCACCCGCAAGCCGACGAGCGGGAGCGGTTCTCCGGTCTCCTCGGAGCTCGGTGCAGCCCGACGCGACTCATTCATCTCGGTGCTCGGCGAAGACCTCCTGCATCGAGGTCTTCGACTTGCGGGCGGCCAGCGCATCGAGGGCGGTCGACGTGTTGTGCATCCAGTGGTGGGCCATGAAGTGGTACTTCCACGACTCTTCTTTTCCCATGAGCGTGGCCGAGTTGTTGATGGTGTCCTTCACCACCTGAGCCGTAGTGGGGGGCACCAGGGCGATCCGGTCGGCCAACTCTCGAGTGCGCTCGGCCAGCTGGGCCGCCGGTACGACCCGGTTGACCAGCCCTAGCCGCCAGGCCTCCTGGGCGTCGATCGTCTCGCCCGTCCACAGGAATTCCTTCGCCTTGCGAATGCCCAGCTCCCACGGCTCGACGAGCAGCTCGACGCCGGCGCCGGTCATCCGGAGCACTGGGTTCGAGAAGGTGGCGTCGTCGGCCGCCATGATGAGGTCGCACATGCAAGCCAGCATCAGACCGGCGGCCACCGTCGCCCCTTGGACCCGGGCGATGGTCGGCTTCCGGAACGCGTAGAGGCGCCGGCATCGGTCGTAGTACATGACCTGCTCGTGACGGAACTTCCCCTCGGGCGTCTCGCGCATCGTCACCCAGGGGTCGTCATCAGCCCCGACGACGAGTGCCTTCAGGTCATGACCGGCCGAGAAGTGCTTTCCCGATCCGCCCAGGATGACAACACGAACCTCGTCGTCGTCGTCGGCCACGTCGAGGAAGTGGTCGATTCCGTCGATCACTGCAGTGTCCTGGGCGTTGGCTACCTCGGGTCGGTTCATGGTGATCGTGGCCACGTGCCCGTCCACCTGGTAGAGAACGACTTCGTCGGTCATGCCCCTCTTCTCCTCGAGTCGTGGCGGGTCCGGATCGCAGACGGTCCCGGTATTGACGCCCAGTCCCGCTGGTTCCGGGCTCGGTGTCGCTGCGGCACCTTCCCCGATGACGTTAGGTCAGATTGGTTGTAGGCGGCTCAGACCAGGGACCGCCGAGAACAGCGGGTTTCGAATGGTGCGGCTATTGGCTAGAGTCGCCACGGTCAGGCCCGCACGTTGGGCCCTGTTCCTTCGTGCGCGAAGGATGTCGTTGTCTTGTTCCGGGGGGTCGGTGGCGATCGAGAGTGCGGAAGGCGTGTACATCGATCTCTGGGCGGATGACCCGCCGCCCCCGTCGGTGCAGTCGCCCCGGGTATGCGCAGGTCGCGCCGGTGGCTGAGCTGCTGTGTGACCAGCTGCGGCTGATGGCCTCGAACCTCCCCGACGAGGTGGGCTATCGCAACCTGGGCAACGGGTCATCGATCACCTTCGCCGAGTGGGATCGACAGTCCAACCGCCTGGCGCGCGGATTGGCGGCCAGGGGTGTCGGCAAGGGCGATCGGGTTGCCATCTACCTCGAGGCTGAGCAGATCTTGGATTGGATCGTCACTTACAGCGCCGTGCACAAGCTCGGCGCGGTGGCGGTACCGACCAACAACCGGTTGTCCGTTCCCGAGATCCGAGCCATATTTGAGCACGCCGAGGTCACCGCCATTGTCACAAGCGGTACCTACAGCAGGGCCATCGTCCCGCTCCTCGGCTCACTTCCCACCCTCTCGTTCGTGGCCGTTGCCGGGGCAGTACCCATTGAGGGGTGCCTCGACTTCGAGAGCATGAAGAGCCCAGACGACGGGATGATCCAGACACCGACGGACGAGGACGACCTAGCCGACATCATGTACACCTCGGGCACCACGGGCAGGCCCAAGGGTGTGGCCGTCCGGCACGGGGTGATCGCCCTCTTACCCAACGGGCTCCCCGAATGGCGGGGGACGGGCTGGCTCACGGCGTCCCCCGTCTTCACCTTCGCCGGACTGGGCTTCGTCCACAATCCCATGAAGCTGGGCATGACGGCCCTGTACCTCCCCACCTTCGATGTCGGTCAGTGGCTCGAAGCCGTCGAACGTGAGCGGCCCACGGCCACGTTCGTCGTACCGGCCATGGCCCAGCTGCTGATTCATGACCCGAGGTTCGAGAAGGCAGATCTGTCCAGCCTCCAGATGGTCACCTTGGGCAGTGCCCCGCTCGCGCCCGACACCCTCCGTCGCCTCCAAGAAGCCCTCCCCAATGCCGCTGTGCTCAACAGCTACGGCCAAACCGAGGGTGGCTATGCCACCTTCTCCATGGACCCCGAAGGCTCCCGAACCCATCCGGGCGCGGTGGGAAGACCCAAGGCGCCGGTCGAGGTTCGGATCGTCGATGAGAGCGGCGTCGACGTTGCCCTGGGCGACGTCGGTGAGGTCATCACCCGGTTCCCGGGAAAGCACCGGGAGTACTACAAGGACCCCGAGGCCACTGCCCGCATGTGGGAGGGAGGCTGGCTGCGCAGCGGCGACCTGGGCCATCTCGACGCCGACGGGTACCTCTACATCGTCGGACGAAGAAAAGAGATGATTGTCCGAGGGGGGATGAACGTCTACGCCAACGATGTCGAGGCCGTTCTCCACGCCCATCCCGCCGTCCTGGAAGCCGCTGTCGTCGGAGTCCCTCACGACGTGCTGGGGGAGGACGTCGCCGCCTTCGTGGTGCTGCGCCCGGGTCCGGCCCTGTCGGTCGACCAGCTCCAGGAATTCGCGGCCGAACGGCTGGCCGGGTACAAGGTGCCGCGCCAGATCACCTATCTGCCCGAGCTGCCGAGAAACGCAAGTGGGAAGGTGCTCAAGCGCCAACTGGTGTCCGAGCAGTACGAAGACCCGAGGAGGAACCATGCAGGACCATCGATTTGATTTCGTCGTGGACGGGACGCCCGAGGAAGTCTGGGACGTGATCTGGGCGCGTACCCGGACTGGCATCGAGACGGACACGGTCAAGATCGAGATCTACCACCAGGGTGACGAACAAGGGAACGGCCTGGTCCGACACTGCTACTTCCCTGTTCCCAAGTATCTGCTCTCGGGGGGGAAGGCCCAATCGTGGGAGTGGATCACCGAGGCGCAGCGCCCGTTGTCGTGGCGCTACGACGCCATCGGCAAGCCGCTGTGGTCCAAGGCGTCGGGGTGGACGCGGCTCGAGGACCTGGGGGAGGGAAAGACACGCGTGTACTTTCGGGAGACCTACGAGGTGTTCAACCCGCTGGTGCGGGTGCTCTTGGAAAAGCGGGTGCACGATTTCATCTCCAAGGACAACGACCGCCTGATCGAGGCCTCATTGCACGCGTCGCTTCGCAAGCTCCACGACGCCAAGGGGAGTGTCGCCTGAGGGGCTGGTCACTGAGGCGACGGTGAGAGGCGAACGCGAACGGATCAGGACCGGGGCACGTCGACCCAGGCCAGCTCCTTGTCCACCCGGACATCCCCCGGTAGCCCGAGGACCCGTTCGGCCAGGATGTTCTTCATGATCTCGGTCGTCCCGCCCTCGATGGAGTTGGCCCGGCTGCGGAGGAATGCCTGTTGCCGGCTGGGGGCCTCGGAGCTCCGCTGGGAGCGAATCCTCCGGTAGCCGGCGGGGTACAGGGTGCCCTCCATGCCCAGCAGGTCGATGATGGTGGAATGAATGTCCTGCATCAACTCGGTGTGGGCCAGCTTGCCGATCGATCCTTCAGGGCCCGGGGTGCCGGTCGATCGCCCAACGGTGGCCCGGAGGTTGGTCAATCGCAGCACCTCGGCCCGAGCCCAGAGGGCGGCCACCCGTTGGCGGGCCGGGCCGCTGCCCCCTCGCTCCCGGTACAGCTCGACGAGCGGGGCGATTGCCCCCTGGCCTTGCTTGGCCACGCCTCCGCCGATGAGCACCCGCTCGTTCATGAGCGTGGTCAGGCCCACTCGCCAGCCCTCCCCGACGTCGCCGATCCGGTCGGAGTCGGGGATGTGCAGCTCGGTGACGAAGACCTCGTTGAACTCGGCATCCCCGGTCATTTGGAACAGGGGACGGACATCCACTTCGGCGGCGGACATGTCGACCACGAAGTAGGTGAGCCCCTTGTGCTTGGGCACGTCGGGATTGGTGCGGGCCAGCAGGATGCCGTAGTCGGCCAGGTGGCCCAACGAGGTCCACACCTTCTGGCCGTTCACCACCCAAACGTCTCCGTCGAGGACGGCCCGGGTGGACAGGCCGGCCAGGTCGGACCCGCTGCCCGGCTCGCTGAAGAGCTGGCACCACACCTCTTCCCCGGTGAACAGGGGACGGAGATACCGGGACCGCTGGGCGTCGGTGCCGTGGGTGGCGAGCGTCGGTGCGGCCATGCCCACCCCGATGGGGTTGACCGAGGCGGACGAGGGGGCGCCGGCCGCTCCCAGCCGGGCTTCGACCAGGGACTGGACGCGGGGGCTCAGGCCCAGGCCGCCAGAGCCCGGCGGGAAGTGCACGGCAGCCAGGCCCAGATCGAACCGGGCGCCGAGGAACGTGCGGTTGTCGGTGGTGGCCGGAGGGTGCTCCTCCAAGAGCTGGGTTGTCAGCCTTTCGACGAGCGCCGATGCGTCCGTCTCGATGTCGATCACCATGGTCCCCTCTTCTGCGCTGGTGGCTCCAGGGGGCTACGGCCGGCCCGCAAATCACCCCTCAATGAGCCTGGCACAACCACGCACCGACTGCGGTCGTTCACCGGGCGCGCTTGGCGCTAGCGTTCCGTTGTCGACAAGGGGGCAGGGATGAGCGTGGACACGGCGGCAGCATCGGACGAAACGGCGCCGGATGAGGATCTGAGCATCTGGGGTGACAACGTCCAAGAGGACTGGGAGCGCATGCGGACCGGGCCGGCCGTGCTCGACTTCGGCAGTGTCTCCATGCTGACCAGCCCGAGCGCAATCGACGAGTTGATGCACGATCCTGCGCTCCTCTCCTCGAATCCCGACGCCCAGTTCCTGGGTTCGGAGACGGGACTCATCCCGTTGCAGGTCGATCCACCCGACCATGTCCGCTATCGCCGGATGCTCGATCCACTGTTCACGCCGCCCAAGATGGCCAAGCTCGAGGGCGAGGTGTCGGCCTTGGTGAACCAGTGCATCGACAAGTTCATCGAGCGCGGGAGCTGCGATCTGGCCTCCGAGTTCGCACTGCCCATACCCTCGGGAACGTTCTTGCACCTGTTGGGGCTGCCGCTCGAGGGCCTCGACGAGTTCATCGCCGTGAAGGACGAGTTGATCCGGCCGGTGGGCAAGGACCAAGCGGAGTTGGACACCATTCGGGCGCGGGCCGCGCAGTGGGTCTTCGAGCTCTTCGGCGAGGCACTCGATCGCCGGGCCGTAGAGCCGACCGACGACATCTTGGGCCACCTCTCCCGCCTGGAGATCGCCGGGGAGCTGACCCGCGAGCAGACCCTCAACATCTGCCTGCTGCAGCTGACCGCCGGGTTGGACACGGTCACGGCCAGTCTCGAGTGCTTCTTCTCCTTCCTGGCCAGGAGCCCCGAGCACCAGCGACAGCTGGTGGAGGAGCCAGCCCTGAGGCCGAAGGCGGTCGAGGAGCTGCTGCGTTGGATGTGCCCGGTCCCGACCGTCATTCGCGTCACCATGTCCGACACCGAGGTCGAGGGATGCCCGGTCAGCGAGGGGACCAGGATGGCCGTGCTGTTGGCGACCACCAACATCGACCCCGACCGGTTCGAGCGCCCGACCGAGGTGGACTTCACTCGCCAGTCGATCAAGCACCTGAGCTTCGGAGTGGGCGTCCACCGCTGCCTCGGCTCGCACCTGGCTCGCATGGAGCTGCGGGTGGCCCTGGCCGAGTGGCACCGGCGGATCCCTTCGTACCGGCTCCCCGACGGTTTCGTGCCCACCTACAGCCCGTCCATCCGGGAGATCCTCCACCTGCCGGTGGAGTTCGAGCCGGGCGTCCGAGAGGGCTGAGGGGCACCCTCAACCGGCGAGGTCGACTCCGGCCAAGACGGTGTTGACCCAGCTGAGCAGCCGG
>JAUTXB010000028.1 GCA_030838245.1 Acidimicrobiaceae bacterium | reverse complement strand
CCAGAGCACTCGGACCCGGTGGTTCGCCAGATGCACAAACCAATTCAGCCCGTCCATGGCCACGAAGATCACCACAATCGCAGCCCACCGTGGCGCCACACTGATCCTGGCCAAGACGAGCCACGGGAGGGACCTTTGGACTACCTCCGAGAATGACAGAGTCAATGCAGTTACTAGCGGCACTACGAGCGTCGCGTTCAACACGGTGTAGAGGAGGTCCTGGCGGTAGCCGCGGGCGAAGATCGGTCGCCGTTGTGCCGGCCGCACCCGCTCCAACACCAGGAATACCCCAATGATCACAAGGGTCAGTGGACCGACCACAACGACACGAAGACTCGTCATGGCACCGCCGAAGTCGGCACCACCCCAGCGATTGGCCCAGCCGATCCCGACGAGGACGGCGGCTACGACGGCAATCAAGCAGGCCGGGAGGTAGACACGCGATGACAGCGCGAGCCCCGACCTGACCGCCCCCCCGCCTCTTCGCTCCACTGGTGCAGGAGCTGGGAGGCGAAAGGGGGCATCTACGAACGAAGACACAGCGACCTCTCGGTTCCTCGATCGACCGCTAGAACCCAACTCCCCCGGTACCGGCACCCGACCCACCGGAGGGCGTGGTCGAGCCGGAGCCGGAGCTCGACCCTGTCGGCTTTACCGTCACAACGGCGGCCCATTTGCCCCACTTATCGGTGATATTTCCGTGCACCTGACCAGCAGCGGTGTCTCCGATGAACCCGTAAAGGCGCTTGCCGGCGTAGGTCACCTGGAGGCGGCCGCCAGGACTCGCCGCCGTGCCGAGCTTCGACGCGTTGACACCGTTGCCCGCTGTCGCCTTGGTCATGCCTTTTGGCAGAAGGAGCGCGGGCCAGACCTTCAAGCACTGAGCAGTGCAGGGGACATTGCTCGCCTTGAGGGTGTAGACCGTCTTGCCGCTCACCAGGAACGTGCCGACCTGGGCGTTCTTGGACGTCGAGACGACGGCGCCCGTTGCTGCACCTGCCGTCCCGGCGGCGATGGGCAATGCGGAAAGGCCGCCAACGGCCAAGATAGAGCCGGCCATGAGTCCAACTGGGATCCTGTGAGCCGACGCTCTGCGTTGCTTCGTGTGATTCATGTCGCTCGTCTCCTCATGTTCTCGGATGTTCGTTTCTCGCATTATTCGATTCTCGCTACCATGGACTACGGATGAACCGGGCAAAGGGATCAGTCCTTGAGAACTCTTTTGGTATTGGCCCGATCCACACCGGTGTCTCTGCGACTGCGACGAGCTCCTCGGCGACCAAGGACACCACAGCGCGGCTGCGGTAGCCCGCAAACCCATCACGCCGAGAGTTGCGCGCTGGCCAGGATGGTGCCGTTCGGGGCGATCAGCCGAGCGGCCTGTACCTTGCCTGCGGGTGATGTCAAGGGCGCACCCCAGGCGCCATATCCACCCGAGAGCTTGAACGCTCCGATGGTCTCGACCTTTCCTCCGCTGAGGGTCACGGCGCAGGTCACCGTGCCGGACCAGGCGCTGTCGTCGATGGTCATGAACATCCACGCTGGGCTACCTGCCGAGATCATGACCTCCCCAAGAACGTGCCCGTGTGACGTCAGCGTTGCCGCAGTGAGGTTGGCCGTCGGTGGCTGATTTTGATTGTTGCCCCCTCGAAGGTTTGCCAAGGTTCCAATGCCGAAGCCCAGAAGGACAATGACCGCTGCGGCAACAGAGAGTACGCCTGGATGCCAAAAGCGACGCCGCCGCTGACGCTCCGGAGCTGCCGCCCGGAGCTTCTCCGCCAGCCGCAGCTCGAAACCCAGCGGCGGCTCCACTTCCGGCGCCAGCTGTATTAGCTCATCTGCGACATGCGACAGTCGCTCGAGCTCAGCGGTGCACCGCGGGCAGGATTCGACGTGGGCCAACACTCTCGATCGACTGCGGCCCGACAGGATCCCGAGTGCCAGTTCGGCCAGCTCGCCCTGCATCACTTCGCACTGCCGTGGATCTTCGACGTAGTCGCTCATTGGTCCTCCTCGATCACGACTACTTCCCGGAGCTTGGCCATGCCCAAACGGATCCGGCTCTTCGCCGTCCCGAGCGGGATGCCCTCTGCTTCCGCAATTTCCAAAGCGGTCCGTCCGTACATGGCCGCCAACAACACGGCGCGGCGCTGATCGATCGGCAAGCCGGCCAGATCACCCCGGAGCCGTTCAAGAGAGTCGGCGGTGACTGCGGCGTCTTCGGGTTGGCGCTCGGTGCTCATCAATTCGATAAATACCTGGTCCTCGGGGTCGGTTGGCGTACCGCTTCGAAGCCGCAGGGCATCAATAGCCAAATTGCGCGTAATGGTAAGGGCCCAGGTGGACACCGATCCGCGTCGTGCGTCAAACATCGTCGCATGTCGAAAGATCCGGATGAAGGCCTCCTGAGCGACGTCCTCCGCCAGTGCGGCGTCGCCAATGATCCCCCTCGCCAGTCCGAACAGTCGATGCTGGTATCGGCGGACGAACACCAGGCCAGCCTGGTCGTCACCGACTGCCATGCCCGAAAGCAGCACCTCGTCAGAAATACCGTCCTCGTCTCGGCGCCTGCCTCTACTCATCACCTGGTTATGCCTCTACTCATCACCTAGTAATACGGCCGAAGGTGCAAAAGGGATCAATCTCCCACCGCCATCGCACCACCGCGGGTCTCGATCGACTCGCTTATAGACGATTTTTCCTGGTCAGCACCCTTGATGAGGCGGTCGAACACCGGAGCAGTCGTTCCTATCCCGGCAACCGTGTCGCCGCCCTCAAGGTCCTCCCAGCAGATCCTCCAAGCGGCAACGACGATGGTTCGTAGATTGGCGAACTGCCATGTCAGTAGCCGGGGAAGACGTGGCGGAGATCATCGAGTGAGAAATCACCTTCAATGCTTACCGATACCGGAGTGTGGTCCGGGCGTAGTCGACCGCCGGTCAGCCGCAGGAAGGCCTCGGCCGGGAGCTGGGTGTGCGTCTCGGCGTTGGCACCAGAGGCTTCGCTGAGCGTCGCGCCGGTGTCGCCCAACTCGAGTAGATAGTGGCGCGTTGGGTCCATCGTGTCGACGGCAATCCGGCCAGACCGGCCAATCGGCTTGGCGAAGAAGCCGGCGAACATCGGCAGGTTCTCGAGCACGAACGGCACGATGTAGTCAGTTACGCGTGCCGCCGGGTCAAAGGCGACCTCGACATCCCAGCGGTGTAGGCCGACTTCGCTCAATCGCATGCCCGTCAGAAAGGCGATGTCGATGGGGGCCGGCAGAAAACCGACATCGATCTTCTGAGTGGCCAACACCTCGTCGTCGAGGGACTCGAGTCTCTCGACCAGCTGCTCGTCGGCTGCGGCGAAGTTGGCTGCTTGTTCCAGTGCCGACATTGCGTTCCAGCGTGCCCAGACATCGGGAGCACCACCCATGTCGGCCTTTCCGGCGGTCAGCGTGTTGAGCCCGATCTCCGCTGCGCTGCCAAGGTGGCTCAGCACTTCGGCGACCGTCCACTCCGATGCGCCAGATTGAATCTCGAGCTGATCAGGGTCCAGCCCTTGGACGTACGCCGTCAGCTCGTCGTGCGAGCGTCGCAGCGCAGCTATGGCGTCTCTTGCTCGCTTTGTCATGACGTGATGTTACTGCTCGGGACTATGAGCCTCGGGGCGGCCGGGCGAGGAAGCAGGGCCCTACATGAGTGGAGCACAAGCAAGTGCTTCCGCCACTTGCCCTGTTGCGCCCGTGATCGCCAAACGCGCTCCTAATGCCCGAACGTAATTGTCCAAACCGGCCAGGACCCGTGTGCCGACCGAGTCAACGTTTCTGAGGGCGAAGAGGTCGAGAACGACGCGGCTGCACTCCGAGCAGCCGATTTGGTCAATCTGCACCTCAAGTGCGGCAATGGAAGATCCGATCAGCTCGCCGCTGAGTGTCAGCACGCAAAGGGAGGCGGTACTGGCGAACTCCACGGTCAGCACCGGACCTTCCCCTTCAGTCCCGTCGGGGCCCTCTCCTCGAAGCATGTCCGTCATCTGAATCTGCCTACTGGGTGGTTCATTGTGCCGAGACCTGCTCGAACAGGTGTGGGACGAGCACGCATACCCGTTCACCAACATCGGTGACTGCGACTCGGTTCATCGCTCCCGCATGCCTGTGAGGGATTCCTTCTGTTCGGAAGACAACGCTTCGGACCGACCCTCGATCGGGTCAGCCGCCGTAGCGGGCGGGCAGTCCACCGCACCGGCCCCGTTCACATGAGGTACCGCCACAGAGAACCTCATGGTGATGGTGAGGCCTCCTTGGGGACGCGCATGCGCGTCGACGGTAGCGTCGTGGACGTCGGCGATGGCCGCCACAATGGAAAGTCCGAGCCCGAGCCCGAGCCCGAGGCCTTCCCGGTGCCCGGTGCGTTCTGCACGGAGGCGCTGGAACGGCTGAAAGAGACGGCCGACCTCCGACGCTGGGATATGTGGTCCGTCATTCGAAACAGAGAGGATGGCATGTCCTTCCCTGATCCCGGTCACCACCTCGACCCGCCCTGACGAGACGTTGTGGCGAAGCGCGTTGTCGATCACGTTGACGACGAGTCGCTCGATGACGCGAGCGTCTCCCGAGGTCGGGGCGCTGGCCAGCGACACGTCGAGGTGAAGTCCCCGAACCTGGGCCTCGGATCGTCGCGCCGCGAGGACTTCATCGGTCACTGTGGCCAGATCCAGCGGCGCCCGCCTGTCCAGACCCGCCTGTACACGGGTAAGGGTGAGGAGCGCCTCGATCAGTCGCTCCTGTTGCTCACCGGACGCGAGCACCCGCTCGTGTGCCTTGCGCAGGGTGTCGACAGTGGCCTCGGGGTCGCTCAGGGCAACCTGGGCCACGGCCCGTTGGCGGGCGAGTGGGGTGCGTAACTCGTGAGAGGCGTTGGCGACGAACTGGCGCTGGGCATTGAAGGAGGTCTCCAGGCGCCCGAGGAGCCCGTCGAACGTATCCCCGAGCTCTTTCAACTCGTCGTCAGGGCCGTCAAGGGTGAGTCGCTCGTGCAGGTTGGTGGCAGAGATGTCTCGAGCAGCCGTCGTAATGGTACGGAGAGGGCGGAGGACCCGCCCGGCCATTAGCCAGCCGAGAGCGATGGACATCACCGTCATGATGGCGAGGGCGATCCAGGACCCGACGAGAAGCTGGTGCAGTAGGGAATTGTGCTGCTGGATGGCGAGGGACTGGAACTGGTGTACCTGCGCCTGGAGCTGATTCGGGCTCGGGCCTGGCGCCGATCCGCTCAGGATCTGGCCCGCTTGCTTATCCAAGCTGCGGAC
>JAUTXB010000256.1 GCA_030838245.1 Acidimicrobiaceae bacterium | reverse complement strand
GAGGATCGTGGCCAACGACGTCCCCGAGACCCTGACCAACAAGCAGCTCTACACGCTCGACCTCGGCGCGCTGGTGGCCGGGAGCCGCTACCGGGGCGATTTCGAAGAGCGCCTGAAGAAGGTGCTGAAGGAGATTCGGACCCGCGGCGACATCATCTTGTTCATCGACGAGCTGCACACGTTGGTAGGCGCCGGAGCGGCCGAGGGTGCCATCGACGCGGCCTCGATCCTCAAGCCCATGCTGGCCCGGGGCGAGCTGCAGACCATCGGTGCCACCACGCTCGACGAGTACCGCAAGCACCTGGAGAAAGACGCCGCCCTGGAGCGGCGCTTCCAGCCCATCAAGGTGGAGCAGCCCAACGTGGCTCTCACCATCGAGATATTGAAGGGCCTGCGCGACCGGTACGAGTCGCACCACGCCGTCACCATCACCGACCAGGCCCTGGTGGCCGCGGCCAACCTGGCCGACCGCTATTTGGCCGACCGCTACCTGCCCGACAAGGCCATCGACCTCATCGACGAGGCCGGCAGCCGCCTGCGGATCCGTCGCATGACCACGCCGCCCTCCTACAAGAAGTTGGAGGAGGAGATCACCCGTCTGCGGGCCGACAAGGAAGCGGCCATCGAGAAGCAGGCCTTCGACCAGGCCAAGAAGCTGGCCGAGCAGGAGAAGGAGCGCCTGGACGCCAAGGAGGCCATGGAGGCCGAGTGGCGGTCCGATGGTGTTGACCTGTTCGACATCGTCGACGAGGAAGTCATCGCCGAGGTGCTGGCCAACTGGACTGGGATCCCCGTATATCGGCTCACCGAGGAGGAGACCTCCAAGCTCTTGCGGATGGAAGACGAGCTGCACAAGCGGGTCGTGGGTCAAGAGCCCGCCATCGCCGCGCTGGCCCGGTCGATCCGCCGCACCCGCGCCGGCCTGAAGGACCCCAAGCGCCCCAGTGGTTCGTTCATCTTCCTGGGACCGACGGGAGTGGGAAAGACCGAGCTGGCCAAGACGCTGGCCGAGTTCCTGTTCGACGACGAGGCGGCGTTGATCCAGCTCGACATGTCCGAGTACATGGAGAAGCACACCGTCAGTCGGCTGGTGGGCTCGCCTCCCGGGTACGTCGGTTACGAAGAGGGCGGCCAGCTGACCGAGGCCGTTCGGCGCAAGCCGTTCTCCGTGGTGCTGTTCGACGAGGTCGAGAAGGCTCATCCCGACGTGTTCAACGCCTTGCTCCAGATCCTGGAGGATGGTCGTCTGACCGACGCCCAGGGACGGTCGGTGGACTTCAAGAACACCGTGCTCATCATGACCTCCAACCTGGGGACTGCCGATCTGCGCAAGTCCTCGGTGGGCTTCGCCAAGACGTCGGAGGCAGTCACCTACGAGCGGATGAAGGGCAAGGTCAACGAGGCGCTGAAGGCGCACTTCCGGCCGGAGTTCCTCAACCGTATCGACGAGGTCATCGTCTTCCACGAGCTGTCCAAGGAAGAGGTCGTCGAGATCGTCGACTTCATGATCCAGCGAGTCTCGAACCAGCTGGAGCTCCAGGGGCTGTCACTGGTGCTGACGCCGCCGGCCAAGCTGCTGCTGGCCGAGCGGGGGTACGACCCCCAGCTCGGTGCCCGACCCCTGCGCCGGGCCATCCAGCAGATGATCGAGGACCCGCTGTCTGAGCGCATCCTGTGGAAGGAGTTCCGGGTTGGCGAGACCATCATCGTGGACGTGGAGACGGTCACCGAAGAAGGCAAGGCCGACGCCGAGTCCAAGGGCGAGCGCCCGGTGGTCATCGGCGAGCAGCGCCTGACCTTCAAGGCCGTCGAAGGCCTCGAGCCGCCACCGGTCGAACTGGCCGGCGCCGGCGCCGACGCCGACTGAGGCCCTAGTCCGCCTACGGGCGGCCATGGAGGCAACCAATCGAAGAGCGAGTGGGCGTCCCTAGGGGCGCCCACTCGTCATATCCGGGTCTGGGCTCCTCACGCCAACAGTTCATGAACAGTTTGCCTTCCGTTCATCTTCGGATGGTCTGCGGGTAACCCGGTGCCGCGAGCATCGTTGCGTGGAGGGTGTGACCGAGACCGACAGCTCGACCAAGCCGTCCTCTCGGCCCCCCGAACCCGGCCAGGTGCTCGACGACGCGCCGATCGGTCGATTCCACTTCCGAACCGTGGTCGCCGCTGGCATCGGCTTCTTCACCGATGCGTACGACCTCTTTGTCATCGGCACCGTCCTCACCCTGTTGAAGGGGGTCTGGCACCTCGACACCACCCAGATCAGCCTGGTCAGCTCGGTGGCCCTACTGGCCGCTTTCTTCGGGGCCTTCATCTTCGGTCGGATCGCCGACGTGGTTGGCCGCCGCAAGATCTTCGTGGCCGTCGCCGTGATCATGATCGTCGGCTCGTTGGCCTCGGCCCTGTCGCCCAATCTTTGGTTCCTCATCGGTGCCCGGTTCGTGCTCGGTCTCGGCATCGGCGGCGACTACCCGGTGAGCGCCGTCCTGACCAGCGAGTTCGCCAACCGCTCGAACCGTGGCCGCCTGGTCGGCCTGGTCTTCTCCATGCAGGCGCTCGGGCTGGTGGTCGGCCCGTTAGTGGGGCTGACCCTGGTGGCATCGGGGATGAACCACGACCTGGCTTGGCGCCTGATGTTGGGTATCGGGTGCATTCCGGCCGCCGCCGTGGTCGTGTTGCGCCTCCGCATGCCCGAGTCGCCCCGCTTCGCCTCCCAGGTGCAGGGGATCGAGGCGACCGAGACGCTGACCCTGATCACCGATCTCGACCCAGGGCTGGTGGTCGGCACCCCCGCCACCCAAGCGGGGGTGGAGCCGGAAGATCTCACCGCCGCCATCCCCCCACCGGCTCGGATGAGCCTGAAGGCGTTTCTCACCAACCGTCATTGGATGTTGATGCTGTTGGGCACGGCGGGTACCTGGTTCCTCTTCGACTACGCCTACTACGGCAACTCCATCTCGACGCCGTTGATCATTCACGACGTGGCGCCGCACGCCACCCTGGTCCACTCGCTGGCCCTGACCGTCGCGCTCTTCGTCATTGCCGCCGTGCCCGGCTACATCTTGGCCTTCATGACCATGGACCGGATCGGCCACCGGCGGCTGCAGGTCCTCGGCTTCTCGGTGATGGGGGGCTCGTTCTTACTGCTCGGGCTGGTTCCGTCGCTGACCACCGTGGTCGGACCATTCCTGGTCATCTACGGCATCAGCTACTTCTTCTCCGAATTCGGACCGAACACGACGACCTTCGTCATGCCCGCCGAGATCTTCCCGGTGAGCGTCCGTACGACCGGCCATGGGCTGTCGGCCGGGATAGCCAAACTGGGCGCGTTCATCGGCGTCTACCTCTTCCCGATTTTCAAACAGGACTTCGGCCTGCGGGGTTCGATGCTCATCGCCGGTGCTGCATCGATTGGCGGGATGCTGCTCACCTTCGTGCTGCCCGAGACCGCCGGCCGCTCGCTGGAGGAGCTGTCGGACCACGGTTCGAAACTGAGCCGCGCCGAAGTGCTCACCGAGCCGCCCGAGTCCACCCCACCGCTCCCGACTACCGTTCAGCCGGCACCGGACGGGATCCCATCGGCGGCCATGTCCCGTGCGGAGTCCGGCGCCGCCTAGCCCGGCACCGGCCGGGGAGCGTCCTCTATGCCCTCTTGCCCCCGTTCTCTGCGATGCAGGGGCTCAGGACCCCCTGAAGTGGTCATACGGGCCCGCGGGAAGCCAGCCCCCGGCCCCACCGGCGATTTCCGTCGCCGGTTCCGTTTGGACTGGCTCGGCAGTTCGAAGATTCGCCACACGAAAGTGGTCAATGGATGGCCGCTTCAAAGGATCATGATGGTTGGGTGGGAGCGCCGGCCCCCAAGAACAGCCGAGAGAAACGAGCGGAGCGTGGACTGGAAACTCGAATTGGTAGCAATACCCGTCTCGGATGTGGACCGGGCCAAGGCCTTCTACGCCGACAAGGTCGGGTTCAACGCCGACCACGACTTCACCGTCAGCGACGAGGTTCGCTTCGTGCAGTTGACGCCCCCCGGATCGGGCTGTTCGATCGCCATGGGGAAGGGGATCGTCGACACCGCGCCAGGGTCGGTCCAGGGCATGCAGCTGGTCGTCTCGGACGTCGAAGCGGCTCGACGAGAGCTGCTCGAGCGGGGCGTCGAGGTGAGCGACGTGCAGGTGTTCCCGTGGGGTTCGTTCGTGTTCTTCAGTGACCCCGACGGGAACGGCTGGGCGGTCCAACAGGTCCCCGTCCGCCAGTAGCGGGCGGGACGACCGTCGGGTCGAGATCAGGCGCCGGCCGCAACCCGTGACTGCGCCCATGGCCATGTCTGACACACCCACTCCGTAGCATCCAAGGATGGCCAAGACCGCGAAGCGTCACCGATGTCTCGACTGCGGCTCCATCTCGGTCCGATGGGTGGGTCGGTGCCCGTCGTGCGGGGAATGGAACACCCTGGTGGAAGAATCCCGGCTCGGGTCGCTGGAGCGTGCCGTGGGCGACCTCGATCTGGGTGCCATGCCCGTTCCCCTGGCCTCGGTCGACGTGGCCGAGGCGGCTGCGGTGCCCACGGGGGTCGACGAGTTTGACCGCGTGCTGTCGGGGGGTCTCGTTCCCGGCTCGGTCACCTTGCTGGGCGGTGAGCCCGGGATCGGCAAATCGACCCTGCTCCTTCAGGTGCTGGTGGCCCGGGCCGCCGCCGGGCACCGGGCGCTCCTGGTCTCGGCCGAGGAGTCCGCCCACCAGGTGCGCCTTCGGGCTGAGCGCCTGGGCCCCGTGCCCCCCAGCCTGCTCATCCTGTCTGGCACCGATGTCACGGCCGTGCACAGCGCAGTGGCCGAGACTGCTCCCGACCTGGTGGTGGTGGACTCCATCCAGTCGGTCGCCGTGGGCCCTGCCGTTCCTGGTGAGCGCCGTGCGGCCGGAGTGCCGGGCAGCGTGACCCAAGTCCGCGAATGCGCCGATCAACTGGTGGGCATGGCCAAGGCCAACCAGGTGGCCACGGTGCTGGTCGGCCACGTGACCAAAGACGGCGCCCTGGCCGGGCCACGCACGCTCGAGCACCTGGTCGATACCGTCCTCAGCTTCGAAGGTGACCGTCACCACGCCATACGGCTCCTTCGGGCCGTGAAGCACCGCTTCGGGCCCACCGGTGAGCTGGGCCTGTTCGAGATGGGCGATGCCGGCCTCTCACCTGTCGACGATCCCGGCCAGCTGCTGTTGGGTGACCGGCTCACCGGGGTCCCCGGCGGGACCGTGCTGCCGGCCATGCAGGGGACTCGCCCGCTTCTGGTGGAGCTGCAAGCACTGGTGACGCCGATGGCTCAGGCCCAATCGAAGCGGGCGGCGGTGGGACTCGACGCCGCCCGCCTGATCATGACCCTGGCCGTGCTGGGCCAGCGCGCCGGTGTGGACCTCAAGGACACCGACGTCTTCGCCTCGGTGGCCGGCGGCATCCGGGTCACCGAACCGGCGGCCGATCTGGCCATCGCCCTGGCCGTGTCGTCCGCGGCCAGTGGCGTCTCGCTCCCGGCGGACCTGGTCGCGTTGGGTGAGGTCGGCTTGGCCGGGGAGATCCGCCAGGTCTCCAACCTGCCCCGCCGGCTGGAGGAGGCGGTGCGGATGG
>JAUTXB010000258.1 GCA_030838245.1 Acidimicrobiaceae bacterium | reverse complement strand
GGTCGGTCACTGGCACCTGTCGTTGACCCACACCGATCTGGTGGCCATGGCCTCGGTGCTGGCTGAGCGGGACCGGTCGGACGGGAACCAGGCACCGGCGCGGGACGGGGCCTAACGGTGCAACCGGTGCTCACCGTGGCCGAGATGCAGGCCGTCGACGCCCGGGCCCAGTCCTCGATCTCGCTCGACGTCCTGGTGGAGCGGGCGGGGACGGCGGTGGCCGGAGCCGCCCTGGACCTGATGGGCGGGGCGTACGGACGCCGGGTCGTGGTGGTGGCCGGGAAGGGGAACAACGGCGCCGATGGTCGGGTGGCGGCATCGGTGCTCGAGCGGCGCGGCGCTCGGGTCGAGGTGATCGACGTCTCCGAGGCACCGCCGCGGATCGGTCCGGCCGACCTGGTCATCGACGCCGCTTTCGGCACCGGGTTTCGAGGCGAGTACCGCGCGCCGACGGTGGCATCGGGGACCCCGGTGCTGGCCGTGGACATCCCCTCGGGCATCGACGGCGACTCGGGGGTGGCCTCGGGCTCGCCGTTGGCCGCCGCCCGCACGGTGACCTTCGCCGCCTTGAAACCCGGCCTGGTCCAAGCAGATGGCCCGGCGCTCGCCGGGTGGGTCACCGTGGCCGACATCGGCCTTCCCGTCGAGGGTGCCCGGGTACAGGCCATGACCGACGGTGATATCGACGACCTGCTCCCGGCCCGCCCACGCAACGCCCACAAGTGGATGTCCGCCGTTTTGGTGGTGGCCGGGTCGCCCGGTATGACCGGGGCGGCGGCCATGTGCGCCATGGCCGCCTACCGGGCCGGGGCCGGGATGGTCCGCCTGGGCATACCGGGGGCCGATGTGGGCCAGACCCCGGCATCCGAAGCGGTGAGCGTGCCCCTGCCCAAGGCAGGCTGGGCCGACGAGGCTCTGACCCAAGCGGAGCGATGCCGGGTCGTGGTGGTGGGCCCGGGCATCGGGCGCGACGAGTCCACGGCAACCGACCTCCGGCGCCTGGTGGCCCGCTCGCCCGTACCGGTGGTCGTCGACGCCGACGGCCTCTATGCACTGGGCCACGTGGAAGCTCCCCTGGCGTCGGCATCCACCGTGGTGCTGACACCCCACGACGGCGAGTACCAGCGACTGGCCGGCCGGGCACCGGGATCGGATCGGATCGTGGCCGCCCGCCAGCTGGCCGAGGCATCGGGAGCGGTGGCACTGGTCAAGGGGACGACCACTGCGGTGGCCGATCCCGGAGGCCGGGTCGTGCTCGGACTGGCGGGAACGCCGGCGTTGGCCACGGCGGGGACCGGCGACGTCCTGTCCGGTGTGATCGCCGCGTTCGTGGCCCGCGGGGTGGCCCCGCTCGAAGCCGCCGGCCTGGCCGCCCATGTCCACGGTCGTGCCGCCGCCGACGGGGCGGCCGAAGGCCTGGTCGCCGGGGACCTCCCCGGTCTGGTGTCCGACGTCCTGTCCCGGTCCCGGGCCGCATCGGCCGGACCGGCGGCACCGCCAAGCCGATCCTCGGTCCGCCGTGGGTAAGGGCCGGTGGCGCCCGGCGTGGGCCGAGGTCGACCTCGGAGCCATCAGGCACAACGCCGCGCTGTTGGCCGACCTGGCCGCGCCGGCGGCGTTGGGTGCCGTGGTCAAGGCCGACGGCTACGGCCACGGATCGGTGGACGTGGCCCGTGCCGCGCTGGACGGCGGGGCCACCTGGTTGGCCGTGGCCTTGGTGGAAGAGGGTGTGGTGCTGCGCGACGCGGGGATCGAGTCGCCCATCCTGTTGCTGTCCGAGTCACCCGCTGATGCCGTCGCAGAGGCCGTCGCCGGGAACCTGGTGCCGACCGTCTACACCGAGTCGGGCATCCGATCGGTGGTCACCGCAGCCTCGGCGGCGGCTGGTTCCTTGAACACCGATGACCCGGTCGCCCTCCACCTCAAGATCGACACCGGCATGCACCGGGTCGGGGCCGATCCCGACGAGGCCGTC
Organism: Acidimicrobiaceae bacterium; assembly: GCA_030838245.1. The sequence continues at coordinate 1,974 of JAUTXB010000258.1, read as the reverse complement.
GGGCTTGCCGACCTGATCGAGGCCGCGCCGGGCGTGGCCCTCCAGGGGGTGTGGACCCATCTGGCCGTGGCCGACGGCACCGGGACGGAGGACGTGGCCTTCACCCAATTGCAGCTGGACCGCTTCGATGCCTCCCTGTCCCAGTTGGCCGATGCCGGCCACCGGCCCGAGCTCGTCCACGCGGCCAACTCGGCGGGGACCATCGCCCACCCCGGTGCCCGGCGCGATCTGGTCCGTTGCGGCATCGCCGTCTACGGCGAGCTGCCCAACCCCGACCACCAGGCCGTGCTGGCCGACGCCACCGGTGGCGGCCGACTGTGGCCCGCCCTCTCCCTCAAGACCCGGGTGACCTATCTCCGGGAGCTGACCGAAGGCGAGCGCCCTTCGTACGGCCGACGCCGGCCCCTGTCCGAGCGATCGGTGGTGGCCACCGCCCCCATCGGGTACGCCGACGGCGTGCCTCGACGCCTGTTCGAGTCCGGTGCCGAGGTCCTGGTGGGTGGGGTGCGACGTCCCCTGGCCGGCATGGTCACCATGGACCAGATCGTCATCGATTGCGGTCCTCCCGGCCCCACGGCTCCGGCGGTGGGCGACGAGGTCGTCCTACTCGGGCGCCAGGCCGATGCCATCGTGACTGCCACCGAGTGGGCCGACCTGCTGGGCACCATCAACTACGAGGTGCTCTGTGACATCGGGCCCCGCGTCCCCCGGGTGGCCACCAACCCGTGAGACCATCGCTCCCGCGTCCGTCCCGCCGGGTGGTCGCAGTGGGCGCGGCGGCAACGGCCGTGGCCGCCGGCGCGGCATTCGCCGCCCAGCGGCATTGGACACGACGCTGGCGGGCGACCGACGAGGCGTTGGCCGACGCCGGCCTGAGGATGGTCGACGACCTTGTGCACCACGACGTGCCCACCAGCGACGGCGGTGTGATCCACGCCGTGGAGCTGGGTGCCGGGCCGCCGATCGTCTTGGTCCACGGGGTGACGCTGTCGGACGCCGTGTGGGTCCGCCAGTTCACCGCCCTGGCCGACCGCCATCGGGTCATAGCCATCGACCAGCGCGGCCATGGCCCGTCGGTGGCCGGTGCCGACGGGTACACCTTCGATCGCCTGGCTCAGGACGTCCTCGACGTCCTCGACGGCCTGAAGGTGGCCGACGCCGTGCTGGTCGGCCATTCCATGGGGGGCATGGTCTCGCTGACGGCGGCCCTGGCCGATCCGGGCCGGATGGCCGAGCACGTGGCCGCCCTGGTCCTGGTGGGGACGACGGCCGGCCCGGTTAGCGGAGTGCCACTGTGGCCGGTGGTCACCGACAGGATGACGGCATTGACCGGTCGCACGCTGGTCTCGGCCGAGCGGCGCGGGCGGGGGTTGTTCCCGGGCGAGGACCTCAGCTCTTGGTCGACCCGGCTGGCCTTCGGTTCCAAGCCGACCCCGCTCGACTTGGAGCTGACCCGGTCGCTGATCTCGGCCATGTCTCCGAGCGCCATGGCCGACCTGCTCGTCTCGTTGGTCGGCTTCGACGTGCGGGACCGCCTGGGCGAGATCACCCTCCCCACCTGGATCGTGGTCGGATCCCGCGACTTGCTGCTTCCCCCGTTCCACGCTCGCCGGATGGCTGCGGGCATTCCCGGCGCCGTCCTCCAGGTCCTGCCCGGCTGTGGCCACATGGTGATGCTGGAGCGGCCGGACGAGCTCAATGGGCTGCTCCATGAGCTGTCCGTTTCGGTCCGGCCCGCCATTGACTCAGCCTGACCGGCTTCGTCGCCGCCCGAACGCGCCCTGGCCCGGTGGCGGTACGATTCGCCCGTGGCCGAGCCGACCGCACTGGCCGACCTTGCCCGCGAGGCATCAACGTGTACCCGATGTCCCTTGTCGGAGCACCGCACCCAGGTCGTCTTCGGGGTGGGGGCACCGCAGGCCGACTTGGTGTTCGTGGGGGAGGCTCCGGGGAGGGATGAGGACCTCCAGGGCG
>JAUTXB010000230.1 GCA_030838245.1 Acidimicrobiaceae bacterium | reverse complement strand
GCAGATCATTCCGGTTGCGTGCATGTGCCCCCTGTCAATTGTGCTGCCATGTCTGTGCCGCCCGTGTGTCTGTTGGCCGTGTGTCTGCTGCGCGCGTCGCTGTCGCCCCGGTCGGTCATCCCTTGGTCGCCCGTTGGTAGGGGCCGACCACCGACTCGGACAACCACGCCAGCTCCTCTTGGCATGCGGCCAGGGTTCGGCCGTGGCATCCGAGCGTTAGCCAGGTGACCCCGGCCTCCTCGTAGACAGCCAGGCGGTCCCGGAACCGCTCGCCACTCGGGTCCCCCTCGGGATCCGGCCGGTCGAATGAGGCGAAGGCGATGTCGAAGTTCCCACCGAGGCCGGCCTCGGACCGCAGGCGATGGACTTCGTCGATGCCCGCCCGTAGGTCGTCGAGCGAGGTGAGGGCGGGGCTTCCGGTGATAGCCGCCATGACCTCAGGTTGGGGGAAGGGCAGCCATCCGTCGGCCAGGAGGGCGGCACGGCGCATCGCCGCCTTGGAGTTGCCCCCCACCCAGATGGGGGGACGGGGTCGCTGGACGGGTACGGGCACCATCGAGTGGCCGTGGGCCGGGTAGAACGTGCCGTCGCGATCCACCGATGTGCCGGCCCAGGCAGCCGTCATGGCCTCGATGGCCTCGTCGAACCGCTTCCCCCGGGTGGCGAAGTCGGCCCCCAACACCTCGAACTCGGCTCGCAGGTACCCGGCCCCCATCCCGACGATGACGCGCCCGCCGGACAGGACGTCGAGGCTGGCGATGGACCGGGCGGCCAGGTAGGGGTTGCGGTAGCCGGCCACCAACAGATTGGTGCGCAACCCGATGGTGGACGTGACCGCGGACATGGAACTGAGGGCCACGAACGGGTCGAAGGCGTGGTGGCCGCCATTGGCCAACCACGAGTCTTCGGGAAACGGGTGATCGGTCACGTTCACGGCGTCGAGGCCGGCTTCCTCGGCGGCGATGGCGAATTCGTTCAGCTTCCCCTCTCCCACCCATGTCTCGAAGTGCTTGATGGCGCCACTGGGGACACCCACATCGAACTTCATCACCATTGACTTTCCCCCTTGCCCGCCGGCGTCGGACTCTGCTCGGAGACGACTATCGCGCCGGCGGCCGGTCGTCGGCCACATGAGGCGGCGCACGATTCGGCAATGGGCGTGACGACAACCGGTGGGCCTACGATGCCGGCATGCCGCTCGACCCCGCCCTTGTCGACCCCGCCCATACCGCCATCGTGATGAACGAGATCCAGCGCGGAACGGTGGGTGACCGGTCGGCGCTGCCCGCGCTGGTGGAGGCGGCCGCCCCCATGGTCACCGAGGTAGCCCGGATGGTGCGGGCCGGGCGAGCGGCCGGGGTGGAGATCGTGCACTGCGTGGCTGCCGCACGGGTGGACATGAAGGGCTCCATGGGCAACTCGGTGTTCGGGGCCAAGGCCAAGAAGGCGGCGCGGGAGAACCCCCGGGACCCCGTCGAGCTGGCCGAGTTCGCCGAGGTGGTGCCCGAGATCGGCGTGGAGCCCGGGGACCTGGTGATGAGCCGGCTGCACTCCATGGCCCCCATGACCGACACGGGACTCGACATCGTGCTGCGGAACATGGGGATCACCACGGTGATCGCCGGCGGCGTCTCGCTCAACCTCGGGGTCATGGGCCTGGTCATCGAGGCGGCCAGCCGATCGTACAACGTGGTTATCCCGAGGGATGCCACCGTCGGCGTTCCCCCCGAGTACGGCGAGATGGTCCTCCAGAACTCGCTGTCGCTGCTGGCCCGGATCAGCAGCGTGCAAGAGCTCATCGACATCTGGGCTCGATGATGAAGATCTATGTTGCCCTGCCAGGCACCAGCCACATGCCCGGGACCCCGGCGTGGGCGTGCCAGCTCCGAGCGCCCGAGTACCAGCGCATCGCCCGGGCCATCGACGATCTGGGCTATGACGCCATCACCAGCTCCGAGCACTTCGCCATGCCCTATGAGGAAGTGCCCCGCCTCGGGCCCTACTGGATGCAGGGCCTCTCGGTCATGGCCTTCCTGGCCGGCGCCACCTCCCGGGTCCGGGTGGACGCCACCGTCTTGGTCCTCCCCTACCACCACCCGCTCTCGCTGGCCAAGGCCGTCTCCACCATGGACGCGTTGTCGGGAGGGCGGGTCAACTTGTCCGTCGGCGTCGGCCATGCCGTGGCCGAGTTCGAAGCGCTCGGTGTGAGCTTCGCCGACCGGGGGGCCATCGCCGACGAGATGCTGGCGGCCATGGTCGAGCTGTGGACGGCGGAGAAGCCCGTCCACCACGGAAAGTTCTTCGACATCGAGGGCGTGGCCTTTGAGCCCAAGCCGGTGCAATCGCCCCGTCCACCCATCTTCATCGGGGGCAACTCCAAGCCCGCCCTCCGGCGGGCCGCCCGCCATGATGGCTGGCAGCCCAACCCCACCGATTTCTCGCTCGATGACATGCCCCCCCTTTTGGAGTACCTGTACGCCCAACCCGAGTACGCCGGCAAGGAGGACACCTTCGACATCTGTTGGCTGGGCTCGCCTCCGATGTGGGAGGCCGAAGGGTTCGGGACGGCCTCCCCGTCGGTCCTGGAGGCCTACCGCGACCGGGTGGTCGACTGGTGCGCGGAGCTTGGGGGAAACGACGTGACCCGGACGTCGTTACCGCTGCCGCCCACCGGCTCGGTCGGGGAGTACATCGACCACCTGCAGTGGTTCGACCAGGAGGTGGCGCCCCGACTGGGTGCGTAACCGGCGACCGCTTCCATCGGGACGTGAACACGCCGGATGGCGTCCCCAGCGATGAAATATAAGCTGCGCCCATCGACGACAAACTGCCCCACGGTCGCAATGGCACCGCACCGACAACACGAAACGGCACGGGATTCTCCCGACGTCGGCCGCACTCGTGACACCGGTCGGCCCGGGCTCGGACGTAGCTGACCGGGTCGCCGTCCTCGGGTTCGCCCGAAGCCCGTTCGGGAAATTCGGCGGGTCGCTCCGGGAGGCGACCCTCCCCGAGCTGGCGTCGGCCGTCGTCACGGCCGCCTTGGATCGGTCGGGGACCGCTCCCGATCAGGTCGACCAGCTGGTCTTCGGGGTCAACTTCCCCGGGTCGGACCGGTCGATTGCCCGACAGATCCTGCTCCGGTCGGGGATCCCGGTCGACCGGAACGCCTACACGGTCGACCGCGCCTGCTGCAGCTCCCTCACCGCGCTGGCCGCGGTGTCACGGTCCATCCGCTTGGCCGAGGTGTCGGTAGCCGTCGCCGGGGGAGCCGAGAACCTAAGCCGGGTGCCGTACTTCCTCGAAGGAGTCCGGTGGGGCCATCGCCTGGGCAACCTGGAGATGAGCGATCAGCTGGTCATCTCCTGCCCGCACACCCACGAGCCCCGGGCGCGACAAGCGTCGACCGAGGCGCTCGAGCACGGCGTGGGCCGTACGCAACAAGACGACTGGGCCCTCCGCAGCCAGGAGCGCTACGCCAAGGCGCTGGCCGCCGGGTGGCCGGCCGAGGAGATCGTGCCCGTGGCCGGTACCGATGCACGAGGCCAGGCCATCACCTTCGACCGCGACGAGGTGCCCCGGCCCACGACCACCGCGGCCGGGCTCGCCGGCCTGTCCACCATCTACGAGAGCGAGACGGTGACGCCGGGCAACGCCCCCGACCTGTCCAGCGGGTCGGCGGCGCTGGTGCTCACCGATCCTCGAGCGGCAGCCGAGGGTGGGCGTCCCGTGCTGGCCACGCTCCGAGCCTTCACGGCCGTGTCCGGAGAGCCCCGCCGCATCGCCTCCATCCCGGCCACGGCCATCCGGGTGGCGCTGGACCGGGCCGGGCTGACCCTCGACCAGGTCGACCTGCTCGAGGTGAACGAGGCCTTCGCCGCCGTCCCCTTGGTGACGACGCTCCTCCTGGCCGACGGGGACGAGGCAGCGACCGACGCGCTGCGGGAGCGGACCAACGTGAACGGCGGGTCGGTGGCCATGGGCCACCCCACCGGAGCCACGGCGGCGCGCATGGTCATGACCGCCATCGCCGAGCTCCGTCGTCGAGGCGGCGGCACCGCGGCAGTGGCCCTGTGCGGCGGCATCGGCGAGGGCGAGGCGGTCATAGTCGAAGTCGACCAGGAAGGATCCGGCGCCGCGTAGGCGCCGGGAGGGGACGGAACGGTGGTACTCAACTCCAAAGCATTCGACCGCTGGCGCGAGGAGAACGCCGAGCGCCTCTCGCCGGGCGACAGCGGGACGGCGACTCACTCGGGGCTGCCCGTGCAGGCGGTCTACACCCCCCTCGACCTGGGCGATCCCAGCCAAGAGGAGCTGGCCCGTTACGACGCCAAGCTGGGGCTCCCCGGACAGCCTCCCTTCACCCGGGGCATCCGACCGGGCATGTACCGGGAGGGCAACTGGGTCATGGGGATGTACTCGGGGCAAGGGTCGCCCACCGAGACCAACCAGCGGATCCGGTCGCTCCTCTCGGCCGGTCAGACCGGGTTCTCGTTGGCGCTCGACCTCCCCACCCAGCTGGGCATGGACTCCGACCATCCCCTGGCCCACGGCGAGGTGGGACGGGTGGGCGTGCCCATCGACAGCCTGGCCGACATGGTCGAGCTGCTGGACGGTGTGGCCCTGGACAAGGTCTCTCAGATCCGCACCACGGCCAACTCCATCGGCCCGCTGGCCGTGGCCCTGTTCGTGGCCGGAGCCGAGGTGCACGGGTATTCGCCCGCCGACTTCAAGGTCATGCTGCAAAACGACGTCTTGAAGGAGTACGTCGCCCGCCACACGCACATCTTCCCCTACCGGGCCGGACGCGACTTCTCCGTCGACGTCGTCGAGTACTGCGCCACCTCGCTGCCCCACTGGGAAC
>JAUTXB010000113.1 GCA_030838245.1 Acidimicrobiaceae bacterium | reverse complement strand
GGTACGTACACGTTCCACGATGCCGAAGCACACGGGACCGAGAGCCTCTCGGCCACCGACATCATCAGCCAGTCGTCCAACATCGGGACCATCGAGATCGCCCAGCAGCTGGGCAAGAACCGGCTGCTCAACCAAATCGGCAACCTCGGGTTCGGCAAGCCCACCGGGCTGCACTTCCCGGGCGAGTCCCAAGGCCTCGTCCCCAACGCTGCGGCGTGGTCGGGGAGCTCCATCGGCTCGACGCCCATCGGTCAGGCCGACGCCGTGACCGTCCAGCAGGTGCTCGACGCCTACAACGCGGTGGCCAACGGGGGCGTGTTTGTCGCCCCCCGCCTGGTCCGCGCCACGGTTGCTCCCAACGGATCCGTGAAGGCCCAGCCCAAGTCCAGCTCCCACCGGGTCATCGACCCCGCCACCAACGCCGAGCTGGTGTCCATGCTCGAGGCCGTGGTCAAGACGGGCACCGGCGTGAACGCGGCCATCGACGGCTACACGGTGGCGGGAAAGACGGGCACGGCTCAGATACCCGACTCCAAGAATCTCGGCTATGTGCCCGGCGCCTTCGTGGGCTCGTTCGCCGGTTTCGCCCCGGCCGAGAACCCCGTGCTCTCGGCCATCGTGGTACTCAACCATCCCACGCCGATCTACGGCGGCTCGGTGGCGGCGCCGGTATTCTCCACCATCGTCCAGTACGCGCTGCAGCACTACGGGATTCCGACGACGGCGGCAGCGACACCAGGGACGTCTGTGGGTGCCGTCGGCGGCACCGGTAGCATCAAGGTCCAGGCCGGCGTGACCACGGAAGGTCCGTAGTGAAGCCGGTCTTGACCTCCGACCCGTGCACATGACCCAACTGCTTGGCGATGTCGATGTCGCCGAGATCCGCGGCGATGCCAGCCGGGTCGAGATCAGCGCCGTCGACTTCGACAGCCGGCTGGTCACCCCCGGTTCGCTGTTCTGCTGCGTGACCGGAGCCCGGACCGACGGGCACGATCATGCCCCCGAAGCGGTGGCCGCGGGGGCATCCGCCCTGCTCTGCGAGCGGTTCTTGGATCTCGACGTGGTCCAGGCCCGACTGGCCCCGGGCCGAATGCGGTCGGCCATGGCCGAAGCGGCGGCGGCCCTGCACGGCTATCCGGCCCGTGACCTGCAGATGGTCGGGGTGACCGGCACCAACGGCAAGACGACGGTCACACAGCTGGTACGGTCCATCCTCGACATCGCCGGGCGACCGACGGGCGTGATCGGCACCCTGGATGGGGAGCGGACCACCCCGGAATCCCCGGTGCTCCAGGGACTGCTGGCCGATCTTCGTGACCAGGGCCGGCGCGCTGTGGCCATGGAGGTGTCGTCGCACGCATTGGCCCAACAGCGGGTCGACGGCATCGTGTTCGACGTCGCCGCCTTCACCAACCTCAGTCATGACCACCTCGATCACCACGCGACCATGGACGACTACTTCGCCGCCAAAGCCAGCCTGTTCGAGCCGTTCCGGGCCCGACTGGGCGTGGTCAACGTCGATGATCCTTGGGGCGATCGCCTCTCGCGCCTGGCCGGCATCCCCGTGGTCCCCGTCCGACGGTCGGACGCATCGGACGTCGCCGTCTCGGTGGGCAGCATCGCCTTTCGCTGGAGGGGCCGGCCGGTGACGGTGGCCCTCGGCGGTCTGTTCAACGTGGACAATGCCCTGATGGCCGCGTCGATCGCCTCGGCCCTCGACGTGGAGGAAGACGCCATCGTGGCCGGCCTGGCCCATGCCGCGCCGGTGCCTGGTCGGATGGAGGTGATCGCCGACGGAACGCCGATCTCGGTGGTCGTGGATTTCGCCCACACGCCGGCCGGGCTTGAGGTCGTGTTGTCGTCGGCCCGGCAGCTGAGCACGGGCAGGGTCATCTGCGTCTTCGGCTGTGGCGGGGACCGGGACCGGGCCAAGCGACCGCTGATGGGCAACGTGGCCGGACGCTTGGCCGACCTGGTCGTCCTCACCTCGGACAATCCACGAAGCGAGGAGCCCCTGGCCATCATCGACGAGGTGCGGGCGGGCATGGTCGGGCACCCTGAGCCGATCGTCGAACCCGATCGCCGCGTCGCCATCGACATCGCGCTGGAGCGAGCCCGGCCCGGTGACCTGGTCATGATCGCCGGCAAGGGCCACGAGACGACCCAGACGATGGGTGACCGCACCGTGCCGTTCGACGATCGGGTAGAGGCCAGGCGGGCATTGGCCCGGCGCTACCCGTCGGGAGGCACCCGATGATCTCGCTCATGACGTCGGGCGGCGTGGCGTTGTGGATGGCCGTCATCACGACGCCCTTTTTGATCAGCTGGCTGCTCAAGAACAACATCGGCCAGCACATCCGGGAGGACGGTCCCCGGATCCACATAGCCAAGTCGGGCACGCCGACCATGGGCGGGATGACCATCGTGGTCGGGGTGATCGCCGGCTACCTGACAGCCCACGCCATTCCCGGAGTGCGGTTCAGCCGTTCGGGGTTCCTGGTCATGATGACCGTGGTCGGGGCCAGCCTGATCGGTCTGGCCGATGACTGGATCAAGGTGCGGCACCGGCGGAGCCTGGGCCTGAACAAGCGGGCCAAGTTTGGCGCCCAGATCAGCCTCGGGCTCCTGTTCTCCCTGCTCTCGGTGTACTGGGCCCATGCCTCGACCACCCTGTCGTTCACCCGGTACGACTCGTTCGGGATCCAGCTGGGCACCGTGGTCTGGGTGATCTGGGCCACGTTCATCATCGCCGCCGCGGCCAACGCCGTGAACCTCACCGACGGCCTCGACGGGCTCGCTGCCGGGGCGGCAACGTTCAGCTTCGCCGTCTTGGCCGTGATCGGGTACTGGCAGTACCGGCACTTCTCCATCTACCACGTGGCCGACGCCCTCGACCTGGCTCTATCGGCCGTCGCCCTGGCCGGTGCCTGCCTCGGGTTCCTGTGGTGGAACGCCGCTCCGGCCAAGGTCTTCATGGGCGACACCGGGTCGCTGGGCATCGGGTCCGGGTTGGCCGCCCTGTGCCTCCTGATGAACCTGCAGCTGCTGCTGGCCATCATCGGCGGGCTGTTCGTCATCGAAACCCTGTCGGTGGTCATGCAGGTGGTGAGCTTCCGCGTCTTCCACCGCCGGGTGTTCCGGATGGCTCCGCTCCACCATCACTTCGAGCTGCTGGGCTGGCCCGAGACGACCGTCATCGTCCGCTTCTGGATCCTCGCCGGCCTGTTCGCCGCCTTGGCCCTTGGCATCTTCTACGGCGACTTCCTCTCTGTGGCCAAGGTGGCGTGATGAACACTCTGGGACGCTCCCAAACCGCCCCCGGTGGCCGGCGGGGAAGCGGCAGGCTCGGGAGGCTCCACCACCAAGAAGGGCTGATGGGGGAGGCTGGTGGCGTGGACGTCGGGCTGAGTGATCGGGCACAAGGTCGGCAGAGTCGGCAGGCGCGGCAGGCCGATGGCTGAATCCCGGAATTCCGCCACACCCCGTCGTCCCGTCGGCCGTCGGCCAACTGACCGAGGCCCAGCCATCGCCCGCACCCGCACCCGCACGCGACCGTCGTCGGAGCGGCCCGTCGCCCTCCGGGCCATTCCCGCGCCGCGCCCGTCGCGGTTCCCCACGTCGACCTGCCTGGGTGCCCTGCTGGCCACCTTGTGCCTGATCGGGCTGGTCATGGTGGGGTCGGCCTCGCCCATCATCTCGATGAGCTTGTACGGATCGACGTGGGGCATCCTCATCCGACAGATCATGTGGATGGGTCTCGGGGTGGTCGCCTTCTACGTCCTCTCACGGGTGGATTACCGGAAATGGCGCAAAGTGCGAGTCCCGCTCCTGATCGGGACGCTGGGGCTGTTGGTCGTCGTGCTGGTGCCGGGAATAGGTGTGACCGCCGGAGGATCGAGCCGATGGGTCGGCTTCGGCCAGTTCCGCCTCCAGCCGTCCGAGATCATGAAGCTGGCCCTGGCCGTGTTTGCCGCCGACCTGTTGACCAGGCGGGTGGCCCATGTCCGGGAGGCCAAACGGGTGGTGGTGCCGATCCTGGGCGTCCTGGGCGTCTCGTCGGCCCTCATCTTGAAGCAGCCCGACATGGGCACGGCGTTGGTGTTGGCCTGCATCGCCTTCGGGGTGATGTTCATGGGCGGGGTACCCATGCGACCGATCCTGAAGGTGCTCGGCGCCTTTGCCGTGCTGGCCACCATCGTCGGGCTGGCCGACCCCTACCGTCGGGACCGCATCCTTTCGTTCATCAACCCGGGCGCCCACCACGCCGGGACCGGCTACCAGGTGTGGCAGTCCCTCATCGGCTTGGGCTCGGGCCACCTCACCGGGCTGGGACTGGGCGGAGGCCGCCAGAAGTGGGGGCTCCTGCCCAATGCCCACACCGACTTCATCTTTTCCGTCCTCGGCGAGGAGCTGGGCCTGATCGGCGCCGTCGTGGTGCTCGGCCTCTTCTTCGCCCTGGCCTGGTATGGCTTGCGGGTGGCCGCACTGGCGCCAGACCGCTTCGGCAGCCTGATGGCGGTGGCCATCACCGTGTGGATCACCAGCCAGGCGGTGATCAACATCGGAGCCGTGGTCGGGGTTCTCCCCGTGACCGGCATCCCCTTGCCGTTCATCTCATTCGGTGGGTCGTCGTTGGTGATCAACATGGCCGCGGTCGGCATCCTGATGAACATCGCCGTCCAGGAGCGCTCGCCTTCGGCCGGGGGGCGCGCCCGTCGACTGACATCGGCGTGACCGGTCGCCGGTACGCGCTGGTGGCCGGCGGTGGGACCGCAGGCCACCTTCAGCCCGCCCTGGCCATCGCCGAGGCCCTGGTGAGACGGGGCCACGCCAGGGGCAGTATCGAGTTTGTGGGGTCGAGCCGGGGACAGGATCGAGCCGCCCTGGCTGGGCGGGGCTTCCCTGTAACCCTGCTCCCTGGCCGCGGGATCGTGCGCAGCCTGAGCCCTGCCGACCTGGTTCGCAATCTCGGAGCGTTGGCCGGTTTGGGTGTGGGGTGCCTGCGCGCACTGTCGCTGGTATCTCGAGCCCGTCCCGCAGTGGTCGTCTCGGTGGGGGGCTATGCCAGCCTGCCCGCCGCCCTGTCGGCCGTGGTCCTCGGCGTCCCGTTGGTACTGGTCAACGTGGATGCCGTCCCCGGTGCGGCCAACCGGCTGCTCGGCCGCTTTGCCCGGGCCAGCGCAGTGGGATGGGAGGGCACGCCCCTTCCACGCTCGGTGGTGACCGGCACCCCGGTACGGCCCGAGATCGCCGCGGTCAAACGGTCGCACGAGGAGCAGCGGTCGGCCCGGACCGAGCTCGGCCTCCCTCCGGGCCGCCTCACTGTCGCTGCCTTCGGCGGATCGCTCGGTGCACGGCGGATCAACCGGGCCGTCACCGAGCTGGCCGGGTTGTGGTCGGAACGGGACGACACTTCGATCTACCACGTCGTCGGTCGACGGGACTGGGACGAGTCGGTCGAGAACGAGGGCGTCGGCGGCGAGCGATCGGGGGAGGGCCG
>JAUTXB010000074.1 GCA_030838245.1 Acidimicrobiaceae bacterium | reverse complement strand
CCCGACTTTTTGTTGGTGGACATGCCGCCGGGCACCGGGGATGTGACGCTATCGCTCGGGCAGTACCTGACCAAGACCGAGGTGTTCGTGGTCACCACGCCCCAAGCCGCGGCCCAACGGGTGGCACAGCGCTCGGCCTACGCGGCCAGGAAGCTGAAGCTGGCCGTTCGGGGGGTCATCGAGAACATGAGCTGGTTCACCGGTGACGACGGAACCCGGTATGAGCTGTTCGGAGCGGGGGGTGGGAAGAGCCTGGCCGGCGAGCTGGGCGTGCCGCTCCTCGCCCAGATCCCACTGGTTCCCGCCCTGCGCGAGGGCGGCGACGTCGGAGTGCCGGTCATGGTGGCCGATCCCGACGGGGAGGCAGCCCAGGCTTTCGCCGGGTTGGCCGAGCAGCTGGTCGGACTGGGACCGGCACGGGTCTACCGCCAAGAGCTGACCGTTCACTGAGCCGCCACTGAGCCGCCACCGAGTCGCCACCGGCGTTGCGCTCAGCGTCGTTCGGCGACGCCCACACCCACGGGGAGCTTGGCCGGGTCCCAGCCGAGCAGGGCAACCGCTTGGGTGAACGCGAACCGGTCGGTCATCCCAGCGACGTACTCGACCCCGGCACGGAGCGCCTGAGGCTCGCCACCGCGGAGGCCCCCGCCCGCTTCCGCCACCGAAGGGATCCGGTTGGGGCGATCGGCGTAGTGATCGACCAAGGCCCGTAAGACGGCCACCACCGCGCCGTTCTGGGCCAGCGAGCTGGGGCGCAGGTAGATGTGCTCGTAGTTGGCGACCCGAAAGGCAGCCAGGGCGTCGGCCAGCTCTTCGCCCATGCCGATCCGACCGGTCCGGGTCACCGTCTCGACCACCCCGTCGATGAACGCCCCGAGCTGCTGGCTCCGGCGCTCCCCGCAGCGCTGACGAACCACGTCGGGAAGGACGGACAAGGGAACGATCCCGCTGGCCACCGCGTCCTCGAAGTCATGGCAGACATAGGCGATCCGGTCGGCCCAGCTCACCACCTCACCCTCGGGCGTGGATGGTGCCGGGCGGGACCAGGAGTGGTTTCGGATCCCGTCGAGGGTCTCGGCGCACAGGTTGAACGGGTCCAATGAAACGTCGGCGCCCCAGACCGCATGGTCGAACCCGCCGTCGAGGTAGGGCGAAAGGGCGTCCTCGCTGGCGTGCCCACCCGGACCGTGACCGCAGTCGTGACCGAGGGCGATGGCCTCGGTGAGCGAGACGTTCAATCGGCACGCCCGGGCAATGCTGGTGGCTACCTGGGCGACCTCCAGGGCGTGGGTGAGCCGGGTGCGCTGATGGTCGTCGGGGAAGACGAACACCTGTGTCTTGCCAGCCAGGCGCCGAAAGGCCGTGGCATGCAGGATCCGGTCCCGGTCGCGCTCGAAGCAGGTCCGCCACCGATCGGGGTCTTCTGCCCGTGCCCGGTGGCCGGCGCCTCGGGCACGGGTGGCCCCTTCGGCCAGCTGGACTTCCTCGAGCTCTTCGCGTTGGGCCCGGTCGAAGGCGCCCATCGCACCGGGACCGGCACCGGTGTGGCTGTCGGCGTGGGCGAACCTGGCCCCGTGATCGGGGAAGCCGACCATGGTGGAGGCCCAGCGGCGGTTCCGCTCGGTCTCGCCCTGCCGCTCGGTCTCGTCTTCCCGTTCGTTCTCACCCAACATGATGTCCAGTGTGACGCAACGATGTGACCGAAGCGACGCGGGGACGGGCGCTGTCTCGGACCTTGTATCGTCGTTGGCAGCCGGCAGAGCTGCCGGTGTCCTTCTGAGAGGAGCGTGCCAGGTGGACGTGCGTATCGGGATTGTCCAGTCGGTCAAGGAGCTCGACGTCGAGTTGGCCGAGGACACAGATCGTGACAAGGTCCTGGCCGACATCGAAGAGGTTCTGTCCGGGGGGAACAGCATCTTGTGGCTGACCGACCGCAAGGGACGCAGGGTGGGTGTCCCTGCGGCCAAGGTCGCCTACATCGAGGTCGACGCCCCATCGACCGATCGACGGGTCGGTTTCGGGATCTCCTGAGACGTCTGATCTGCCAGATGGCCGAGGTGCTCGACTGGTCGACTCACCTGGCCCCGGCCCTGCTGGCCCCGGCGTGACGTCCCTGCTCGACCTGAAGCTGCTGTTCGTCACGGGCAAGGGTGGCGTAGGCAAGACGACGGTGGCGTCTGCGCTGGCCCTGCTCGCCTCGCAACGGGGCAAACGGGTCCTCATCTGCGAGGTGGACGCCAAGGGTGACGTCGCCGGGTTCTACGAGGCGAAGCCGACAAATTTCAAGGAGAAAGAGCTCCTGCCCGGCCTCTTCGCCATGTCCATGGACACCGAGGCATCGCTCCGTGAGTACCTGAAGCTGCAACTGCGGATCCCGGTGGTGGGACGGATCGGTCCCTTGGCCAAGGCGTTCGACTTCGTGGCCACCGCCGCGCCCGGGGTCCGGGAGATCCTCACGGTGGGCAAGCTCTGCTACGAAGTCCGCGAGGGCCATTACGACCTGGTGGTGGTGGATGCACCCGCCACCGGGCACATCATCGGACAGCTCGCCGCCCCGCAGGCCATCAACGAGTTGGTGAAGGTCGGTCTCATTCGCTCACAGACCGACTGGATGCTGCAGATCCTCTCCGACCCGGCCCAGACCGGTCTCGTGGCAGTGTGCACGCCCGAGGAGATGCCGGTGAACGAGACCATCGAGCTGGCCGACCGGGTCCGTGAGGAAACCACCGTGCAGCTGTCGGCCGTAGTCGTGAACCGGGTGCTGCCCGAGCTCTTCGGCCGCCAGGAAGAGGCCGTGTTCGATGCGCTGCGCGCCTCGGGCCCCTCCGAGGAGCTGGGCGAGCTGGTGGGCGGTGACCCGGCCATGGTTCTCAACGCGGCCACGTTGGCGGTGACCATGCGACGGACCCGAGCCACTCATCTGGAGCGATTGCGCGCTGGGATCGACCCCTCGGTCCCGATGCTGTACCTGCCCTATCTGTTCACCCGGTCCCACGGCTTGCGGACGACCAAGCAGGTAGCGGCCTCACTGGGCGAGGAGCTCGGCTTCTGATGACCGAGGACCTGCCGCCCGCGACCTCTGACGAGGCGGCGGTGCCGTCCGGAGAGGCCGACGACGTGCCGTCCACCTCGACGATGGCCACGAAGACGGTCGGGGCGACGGCAACACCGAAGAAGGCAGCCACCAAGCAGCCGGCCAAGAGGGCTGCGTCAACCAAAAAGGCTGCGTCAACCAAGAAGGCTGCGTCAGCCAAGTCAGCACCGAAGAAGGCTGCGGCGGCCAAGTCCGCACCGGCTCGAACGGCGTCGACTCCCCGGGCCGGGCCGGGCCCCGATGCCCGCCGGGACCATTCCGACGCCGGCGCCACCGCCAAGACGGGTTCGATCGACGGATTGCTGGCGGCCAAGGAGATCGTGATCGCCTGCGGCCCGGGAGGTGTGGGCAAGACGACCACCGCCGCTGCCGCCGCGGTGATGGCGGCGGTGCAACAGGGTGGCAAAGTGCTGGTCCTCACCGTCGACCCGGCCAAACGCCTGGCCAACGCCCTGGGTCTGGAGGGAATCGGCAATGCCGAGCGTCGGGTTCCCGACGAGGCCTTCCGCTCTGCCGGGTTAAAGCCCAGAGGTGAGCTGTGGGCGGCCATGCTCGACACCAAGGAGTCGTGGGACGCCCTCATCCGCCGCCACGCCCCCGACAAGCAGACCCGGGACGAGATCCTGGCCAATCCGCTGTACCAGAACATCTCGGGCCGCTTCGTCCAGAGCCACGACTACATCGCCATGGAACGGCTCTACGAGATCCACTCCGAGGGGGACTACGACCTGATCGTGGTGGACACCCCGCCGACCCGCAACGCGCTTGATTTCCTCGACGCCCCGCAACGGCTGGCCGACTTCTTCTCGTCCCGCCTCTTGCGCTGGCTCATCGTCCCCTACCGCTCCAAGCTGGTCAACGCGGCGACGAAGCCCTTCTACCAGGTCGCCGATCGGATTCTCGGGACGCAGTTCCTGGCCGACATCTCCGAGTTCTTCATCCTCTTCCAGTCGATGTACGACGGGTTCGTGGATCGAGCCGAGGCGGTGGGCCGGCTGCTGTCCGATCGGCGCACCACGTTCATGGTGGTGTCGACCCTCGAGGCCGTTCCGCTCCGGGAAGCCGAGTTCTTCGCCCGCGAGCTGACCGACCGTCACCTGCATCTCGGAGCCATCGTGTTGAACAAGGTGCTCCCCGGCTACCTCCGGGACCCCCGAGCGGCGGCCGTGGCCGAGACGATGAAGGAGCGGGCGCCCGAGCTGGCCGCTGAGCTGGCCGCCTCGGCTCCGGCCTCGTCGGCCGACACCGACGCTGCGGCGCTGGGCGACCAGGACAACCTCGGCCGCGTCCTCACCGAGGTGGCCGACAGCTTCCTCAACTTCCGGCTGGTGGCCATCCGCGAGGGTGAGGAGCGGGCCCACCTGGCCACCGCGCCCGAGGTGTTGGCCACGGTCCCCTTCTTCGACACCGATATCTACGACCTGGCCGGTCTGGTGCGGCTGGGCGAGCAGATCTGGTAATCGGGCCGGCGCCGTTCGGGCAGGCCGACCGATCGGCTGCCGTACGATGCAGCTATGACCGACATCGTCGATCCAGCTATCGAGGCCTACGCGGCTGCGCACACCACCTCCACCCCGGCCTACCTGCGCGAGGTGGCCGAGTACACCCGGTCCAACCTGAGCTCCCCGGGCATGATGGTGGGCAACCTGGAGGGACGCTTCCTGGAGCTGCTGGTGTTCGCCACCGGCGCCACCCGGGTACTGGAGATCGGCACGTTCAGCGGGTACTCGTCGCTGTCCATGGCCGCCGGGCTGGCCCCCGGGGGCAAGATCGTCACCTGCGAGATCGATCCCACCCATGCCGAGGTGGCCCAGCGCCACATCGCCGCCAGCCCGTACGCCGAGAGCATCGAAGTGCTGGTCGGACCGGCCATGGAGTCCATCGCCGGGCTGCCGGGACCGTTCGACCTGGTGTTCATCGACGCCGACAAGACCGGCTACCTGGACTATTTCGAAGCCGTCTTCCCCAAGCTGGCCCCCCGTGGGTTGATCCTGGCCGACAACACGCTCTGGCGCGGGCAGGTGGTGGACAAGAGCGACACTTCGGCGGCCACCGAGGCGCTGCGGGCCTTCAACGAGCGGGTGGCTGACGACCCCCGGGTCGTCGCCGTCCAGACCACCGTCCGCGATGGCGTGACCCTCATCCGCCGGGCCGACTGAGCCTGCCAGCTGGCTCGCTTGCCTCGCCGAGGCACTGTCGCAGACGGTGAACTGAAAGGAACCCACTGTGCTCGATTACCACCTGCACCTCTGGCCTCACACCCAGCGTGATGCCGAGGCCACCGTGGAGCAGGTAGCCAGCTACTGCGAAAAGGCCGTGGCCGCCGGCGTCACCGAGATCGCCCTGACCGAGCACCTGTTCCGGTTCGTCCAGACGGACAAGTTGCTCCACGGCTTCTGGGACGACCTGCCCGGAGAGGCCCTGCGCCCGGGCATGGCTGCCTACTGGGACCATCACGCCCGCGTCGACCTCGACACCTACGTCGAGGTGGTCGAGGCGGTGAAGGCCGAGGGGCTGCCGGTGGTGCTGGGCATGGAGGTCGACTACTACGAGGGCCGCATGGACGAGGTGGCGGGGCTGCTGGCCGATTATCCCTTCGACGTGCTGCTGGGATCGGTGCACTGGCTGGGGGCCTGGCGGTTCGACGTGTTGAACGACCCCTTGGTCATGGCCGAGTGGACGGTGCGCGACGTCGACCAGGTGTGGGACGAGTACACCCGGGCCATGGAGGAGCTGGGGGAGTCCGGTGCCTGTGACGTGTACGCCCACCCCGACCTGGTGAAGGTGGCCGGGCACGTGCCGGCCATCCCCGATGAGTTCTACGATCGAATCGCCGAAGCCGCCGCATCGTCGGGGATGGCCGCCGAGGTCTCGTCGGCCGGCTGGCGCAAGCCGGTGGGCGAGGTGTACCCCGCGCCCCCGCTGCTCCAGCGCTTCGTGGAGCGAGGCGTCCCCCTGACTACCGCGTCGGACGCCCACAGCCTGCCTGACGTGGCCGATCGAGCCGGCGACCTCCGCTCGCTGTTGGCCCAGGTCGGGGTGAACGAGCTCCGTGCCTTCCGCGAGCGCCGACCCCACGATGTCCCGGTGGCCGACGGGTTCGGGGCGGACGACGGTGGGGCGGACGACAGTTCGGCGGCCTACGGTGCGGCGGCCAACGGGCCGGGCGAGGGCTAACCGTGGCCACCCCGGCCGAGCTGGCCCTGGAGCGGACCGACCTCGTCGACGAGCAGCTTGCCCACCTCCAGCGGTTGTTGGGTACGTGGGGAATCCTCGCCGATCTGGCCTTCTCCGATCTCGTGCTTTTGGCACCCATGGCCCCGACCGCTCCTCACCACCGGGCAACGGGTCCATTGTTGGTCGTGTTGGGCCAGATGCGTCCGTCGAACAGCGCAACGGTCGTCCAGCACGACCTTGTCGGCCAGACGGTAGGAGCGGCCGATTGGCCTCTGGTCACGGCCACATTCCAATCGGGTGAGCCCACCCGGGGTGAGATGCAGCTCGAGCCGGAAGACGAGCCGGTGCGCCTGCAGTGCATTCCGGTGCGGAGCGAGGGGACGACCGTGGCCGTTCTGGCCCGCCTCTCTTCGGGGGCCGGACGCCGCCCCGGGCACCTGGAACGCACCTACCGGGACGTGTTCGACCGGTTCGCGGTGATGCTGGCCGAGTCGACCTTCCCGTTCCCGAGCGAGGAGGTGGGCACCGAGGAGGCCCCCCGTGTCGGTGACGGCATCGTGCTGGTCGACGAGGAGGGCCGCGTCCGGTACGCATCGCCGAACGCCACCAACGCCCTCCACCGCATGGGCATGTACTCGCAGGTAGAGGGGCGCCGGCTCTACGACCTGGGAGTCGAGGAGTCGGCTATCGAGTGGGCCCTGGCCTCCGCCCTCCCGGTGGTCGAAGAGGTCGAGCGGCGCCCCGACGTCGTCGTCCTGCTCCATTGCATCCCGCTTCTGACCCAAGGGGACGTCACCGGTTGCCTGGTGCTCCTCCGTGATGTGACCGACCTTCGACGCCTCGACCGGCTGCTCCTGTCCAAGGACGCGGCGATCCGCGAGGTGCATCATCGGGTCAAGAACAATCTCCAGACCATCTCCGCTCTCTTGCGCCTGCAGGCCCGGCGGCTCGACCCGGGTGAGGGGCGGGTGGCCCTGTTCGAGGCGGAACGTCGGGTCCGGTCGATCAGCATCGTCCATGAGATCCTCTCGCGGGAACCGACCGACCAGGTTCCCTTCGACGAGATCGTGACCTCGCTGATCCGCATGGCCGAAGACTCGGTCGTCCCACCCCTTCGGGTGACCTTCGCGGTCTACGGCGAGCTGGGCGACGTGCCCGCCGACATCGCCACGCCCCTGGCCGTGGCCCTGGCCGAGCTGTTGCAGAACGCAGTGGAGCACGCATTTTTGGGGGCGAAGGTGGGCGATGCCACCGGGGGCGAGACGGACCGGGAAGCAGATCCGGACCGGTCGCCCTCCACCGTCGGGCACATCGACGTCCGCTTGGACAGCCAGGCAGGCCGCCTCATCGTCGAGGTCCGTGACGACGGCGCGGGGTTACCGGATCGTTTTGACATCGACGTGACCCTGAGCCTGGGCCTGTCCATCGTTCGGGACCTCGTTCGCAGTCAGCTCGGTGGCACTATCACCATGAGCAACCAGGTCGACGGTCATTCCGGGACGGTGGTCATCCTCAATGTGCCGGTGGAGCACCCGCAGCCGATCCGGTGACCTCGCCGCGGAGGAGCGGGGCCGAATCGGAGGTGGGGCCCCCACAGGAGAGGTGTGTGGGGGGCGAGACGGTCAGAGAAATGGCCCCGGGCAGAGAAATACCCCCGGTAGGGCCGAAAAAGCAGCTCCGAGGGTCAGGAAGCGCGACGGCGGGCAGCCAGCCACGCCTTTCGGAGCTTGCGTCGCTCCTCTTCGGACGTCCCACCCCATACACCCGACTCCTGGTTGGTGGCCAGGGCGAAGTCGAGGCAGGGCTCGATGGCCTCACATCCTCGACACACCCGCTTGGCCGCCTCGATCTGATCGATGGCCGGGCCGGTGGTGCCAATAGGAAAGAACAGGTCAGGCTCGGTATTTCTGCATGCGGCAAGGTCGCGCCAGTCGTCCTCGTCCCATTCGACAGTGCGGTTCCAAACGAGGGCCACGTTGCTTCCTCCGCTCTCGGTCATCCGAGCTTTTTCCCCATTGTGAACTGTTTCACATAGCTAGGCGCCGTCAGTCGCCTGCCATTTGGGGGTTGTGCCTTCTAGAGTAACGACCGAGGTTCCTACGCGCAAGCAATTTTCGGGTCGCGACCTGCCCAATTTGAGTCGTATTGCGCGACCGATGCGGGTAGCCGGCACGACAGGGGAGAACGGGCAGGATCGTGGACGTTCAAGCTCACCGGGGGAGCCCCGATCCGAGCTCCGGCATCCTCGAGAACACCGTCGAGGCGTTCCTCCGGTCCGCCCAGCTGGGCGCCGACGGTGTCGAGCTCGATGTCCGCCTGACCAGGGACGGGGCCCTCGCCGTCCATCACGATCCGGTGGTCCCCGGCCTCGGGCCGGTTGCCGAGCTGGACGTCGGCCAACTCCCCGCCCGCGTCCCGCTCCTCGACGCCGCGCTGGATGCCTGCACTGGTCTCACGGTCAACATCGAGATCAAGAACCTGCCCCACGAGGCCGGGTTCGACCCCGAGGAACACGCGGCTCTGGCCGTCTGCGCCCTCGTTGCCGAGTTGTCCACACCTGATTCCATCCTGATCTCCTCGTTCTGGCCCCCCTCGCTCGACGCGGCCATGGCCTGTGGCCCCGAGATCCGCACCGGTCTGCTCGTCCCTTCCTGGTTCGGCGCCGGCGAGGCCTTCGAGCTGGCCATCGAGCATGGGTTCGGGGCGCTGCACCCGGAGATGTCGGTGATCACCGCCGACCTCGTCACGTCGGTTCACCGTGCCGGGCTCGCCGTCGCCGCCAGGACGGTCAACCAGCCGGCGGAGCTTCGGACCGCTCTCGAGTGGGGGGTGGACACGGTCATCACCGACGAGGTTGCCTCTGCGCTTGCCCTGGTTGGGGCCACGTGACCCGCACCGGTGGGGTGCCTCGAGCCGGCCTCGTCGGATCGCTTGAACGCTCGGTCCATTCCGGACACCACTCGATGTGCCGCGACCCGCATCTGGGTGAGGGAGGCGCGGCCGTCCTGACCTGCGACCTCGCCGTCAATTGGTCCTGGGCTGCCATTTTCGTCAACAATGCACGGCCATGAACGTCGTTGTGTGCGTAAAGCAGATCCCTGATCCGGCGGCACCGCCGTCACTCGATTCGGGTACGAACAACCTGGCCCGGACGGGAAAGCTCATCCTCGACGACTCCGATGCGTACGGGGTGGAGATGGGCTTGCAGCTGGCCGACTCGGCTGGCGGTGGCGAAGTGACCCTGGTGTCGATGGCCCCGAACGGTGAGACGTCGGGACTCCGGACCGGTCTGGCCATGGGTGCGGCCAAGGCCATCCTGGTCAGCGACGAGACGCTGGCCGGTACCGATGCGCTCGGTACGGCCAAGGTCCTGGCTGCCGCCATCAAGCGGGCCGAGCCCGACCTGATCCTGGCGGCCACCGAGTCCTCGGACGGCTACACCGGTACGACTCCCGTCCAGATCGCCGAGATCCTCGGCCTGCCCTCGGTCACCTTCGCCAAGAAGGTCGAAGTGACCGGCGAGTCCGTAAAGGTCGAGCGCCAGACCGAGTCCGGCTACGACGAGGTCGAGTGCCCGCTCCCGGCCCTGGTCACCGTGACCGCCGGTGTGGTCGAGCCCCGCTATCCCTCCTTCAAGGGGATCATGGCGGCGAAGTCGAAGCCGGTCGAGACGCTGACCGTCGCCGACCTCGGCGTCGACGCCGGAGCAGTCGGAGCCGCCGGTGCCCGCCAGGAGATCACCGACGTCTCGGCGGCCGACGCCAGGCAGGCCGGCGAGATCGTGGTCGACGAGGGCGACGGCGCCGACAGAATCATCCAATTCCTCGAGAAGCTGAAGGTCCTGTAGGGATCGGGTAGGAGAACACAACCAATGGCAATCGACAAGATCTGGGTACTGGCCGAAGTAGCAGACGGCAAGCCCATCACGGCCAGCCTCGAGCTGATCTCCCACGCGCGGTCCCTGGCCGACGCGGTTGAGGCCGTCGCCTGGGGCGAGGACACCGCCGCAGTGGCCGGCACGCTCGGTGAGTACGGCGCAACGGTCGTCCACGACGTCGGCGACCTGTCCGGCGCCCTTCCCGGCGCCCCGGTAGCTGCCGCCATCGCCGCGGCGATCGAAGGCGGTGGCGGCCCAGATGCCGTCCTGTTCCCGGCCACCTATGACGGGCGGGACATCGCCGGGCGACTCTCGGCCAAGCTCGATCGACCGGTGCTCACCAATGTGGTCGGTTTGACCGCCGACGACAGCGGGCTCGCCACCCAGCACGCCATCTTCGGCGGTCAGCAGAACGTGACGGCCCACTTCACCGGTGAGGGTCCCGGGCTGTTCGTCATCCGGGCCAAGTCCTTCCCGGCCGAGCCGTCCGGCGGCAGCCCCGCAGAGGTAAAGGCGTTGGCGGCACCCGACACGGGCGCGACCAGTGGGGCCCGTATCGTGGCCCGCCACGTCGAGGAGCGGACCGGTCCGAAGCTCGACGAGGCCGACGTCGTCGTCTCCGGCGGCCGTGGCCTCGGCCAGCAAGATCAGTACGCCATGATCGAAGAGCTGGCCACCCTTCTGAAGGGCGCTCCGGGAGCGAGCCGGGCCATCGTGGACGCCGGATGGGTCCCCTACTCCCATCAGGTCGGCCAGACCGGCAAGACGGTGAAGCCCACTGTCTATCTGGCCTGCGGGATCTCCGGTGCCACCCAGCACTTGGTGGGCATGAAGAACTCGAAGAACATCGTGGCCATCAACAAGGACCAGGACGCGCCCATCTTCACGGTGGCTGACCTGGGCATCGTGGGCGATGTCCACAAGGTGGTCCCGAAGCTCATCGAGAGCCTCAAGGCTCGCAGCTGATCACCTCGTCGGTGACGTTGGCCACCCCGGGCTGACGGCTGAGTTCAAACTGGCTAGCCCGGGCTGTCTACCCGGCAACCCCGGGCTGACGTCAGGATCGAGGACTCGGCAATCGTCTCGGCCAGCAGTCAGACGAGCGGTGACCTCGGACTCTCAGACCAGCGGCCAGGGATAGGCGTGGCGGTTCGGGTCCGGTTCGGGGAACACGCCGGTTCGAACGATGGTGCCGAGCCGGTCGACCAGGGCCTCGATCTCCTCGTGACCCAGGGTGTGGACCAGGTCATCGGGCAGGTCACGTGCCACCCGGTCCAGGTCGGCGAGCAACTCCGAGGGGATCGGCTCGTCGGCGTAGTCCCAGATGACGGTGCGCAACTTGGGCTCGGCGTTGAAGCAGACGCCGTGGTCGATGGCCCAGATGTCACCGCAGGTGCCCAACAGCACGTGGCCGCTCTTGCGGTCGGTGTTGTTGGCGGCGAGATCGAACGCGCACACGGCCTGCAGGGCGGGATGATGGGCGCCCCCCTCCAACAGGGTGAAGTAGTGCTGCGCGAAGTCGGCGTCCACGAAGAGCTGGAACGATCCGACCCCGAACGGTCCGCTGTCCCGCTCGATCGTGGGCGGCACCAGACCCCAGCCCAACGCCTCGGACAGCAGGTATGCGGCCACCTCCCGACGGTAGAGCCCGTCGGGGAAGTCCCACAGGGGCCGCTCGCCCTGAAAGGGCTTGTAGACGGCGCGCACCTGATTGGTGCCGTCGTCCACGGTGACCAGGAAGGTCTGGTTGGAGCTCCACGGGAGGCGGCCCTCCACCGAGACCTCGCCACCGGACATGAGATCGGTGGCCTCGACGATGCCGACGGCACCATCGGGACGCCACCCGATCAGGCGATCGGGGGCCGGTGGCCGTTGGTTCTCGGACACTCGTGACCGGACGGATCGAGGGGGGCCCCGCACAGCGGACAGGGGGGACGCCCCGACTCCACCAGCTGGGTGGCGTGGATGGCGAACGCCCCGGCTTGCTCCCGGGTGACGGCGATACGGGCCAGCGCCCCCGTCTCGTTCTCCTCGACCAGCTCTTCGATGACGATGACCACGCGGTCATCACCTTCGTCGTAGGAGACGCCGACGGTGCCCACGGCCCAGGCCGGCTCGGTGGGCTCCTCGAGGGCGACGTCCTCGGGCAAATGGCCGGGGCGCTCTTGATCGCGGACGATCCGGCCCAGGTACTCGGCCAGGGCGGCGACCTGCTGCTTCTCGATCTTCAGGGTCAGCGCCACGGGGCCCTGCCTGCACTGCAGCAGAAAGAGGCGCTGGCCCGGCTCGCCGATGGCCCCCACCGTGAAGCGGTCCGGCGACGACAGGTCGTATCCCTCGCTCACGAGCCAAACCTCATGAGATGGCCAGGTCGGTCAGAGAGGCGGTCCCGTTGATGCTGAGGACGTACGGCCCCGATTCGCTGTAGGCGATGGCTGTCACCGAGCACGGCGAGACCACCAAGCGCTGGAAGAGGTCGAGGTGGGTGCCGGCCGCCGCCGCCGCTGCTGCCTTGATGGGATCGGCATGGGACACGGCCACGATGGTCTCTCCGGGGTGGAGCCCGACCAGGCGGGTGAGCGCCGAGGTGATCCGTACCTGCATCTCGGCGAACGACTCACCACCGGGGAAGCGAAAGCCACTGGGGAAGCGCTGCACCTGGTTCCATTCCGGCTTCTTGGCCAGCACGCTGAGTTGCTGGCCGGTCCAGGACCCGAAGTCGCACTCGAGCAGTCCTCGGTCCGATCGCACGCGGAGACCGAGCCGTCGTGCGATGGGCTTGGCCGTCTCGAACGTCCGTTCCAAAGGCGAGGCGTAGACGGCGGCAGGTCCAGTGCGATCGCCGTCGGCCAGCGCACCGATCCGCTCGGCGACCGCCTCGGCCTGGGCCAAGCCCTCGTCGGAGAGGTGGAGGTCGGGAGTCCGACCGGGCAGGACCGAGCCGGTGGTCGGGGTCCGCCCGTGCCGCACGAGGAGGACCACGGTGTGCCGGGGTGCACCGCGTCCCGATCGGGAGGCCCTGGATCCCGAGCGTCCCCGCGACCCGGTGGCGGATCGGGGCGTCTTGGGTGTGGTCAGCGGCATGGAAGTTCCTGGGGCCGAAAAGGGGCGGGTTCGAATGGTCCGTCGGCTCGGCACGCCCGTTCACCGTACTCTGTCCTCATGCGGCCTCAGACGCCCTCCCGGGCTATCGAGCTCGGCGCGTTGGCCCACGAGGTCGAATCCTGTCGGGCGTGCCCGCGTCTGGTGGCGTGGCGCGAGTCAGTGGCCGTCGGCAAGCGGGCCTCGTTCGCCGACCAGAGCTACTGGGGGCGTCCGGTGGCCGGTTTCGGGGACCCCGACGCACGGTTGGCCGTCGTCGGACTGGCACCGGCCGCCCACGGCGGCAACCGGACGGGTCGCGTGTTCACCGGGGACCGCTCAGCCGATTGGCTGGTGGCGGCCTTGTGGCGAGCGGGGTACGCCAACCAGCCCACCAGCACGTCGATCGATGACGGGCTGGCCTTCACCGGGGCGTGGATGACAGCAGCGGTGCGGTGCGCCCCTCCGGCCAACAAGCCGACCCCAGATGAACGCGACCGGTGCCTGCCCTTTTTGGTCCGAGAGCTCGCCCTCTTGGAGAACCTGGAAGTGATCGTGGTCCTGGGTGGATTTGCCTACCAG
Source organism: Acidimicrobiaceae bacterium (assembly GCA_030838245.1). The sequence goes on along the minus strand of JAUTXB010000074.1, from coordinate 1,788 downwards.
GTCGTGGCCAGCCTGTTCGGGTTGAAGCGTCGCCCCAAATTTGGGCATCTGACCGAAGCCCGGCTACCCGACGGGCGCATGGTGGTGTGCTCCTATCACCCGAGCCAGCAGAACACGTTCACCGGCGTCCTCACCGAGCCGATGTTCGACGCCGTCTTCGCCCGGGCGCACCAACTCGGAGCCTGAACGCCTCGGCTCATCTCCTCGTGCCATCCTGGCTATCTCGTCGGGCGATACCGTGCCGGCCGACGGAGGAATTAGGGCTACGATGGCGTGACCGCCGGCAGCCGCCGGGGCATGGGCACCGCCGTCTCCGGCCAGCGCCGTCGGCTCACCTTGGCCAATTTCCGCAAGAGGGCGATGGCACCGGGGTCCTCGTCACCGGGCCGGGTCTCGATCGCCCCGTCGGCGATCATCCCGTCGAGGAGCTCCCGTCCCTTGTCGGTGCGCACGATGGTCAGGGTCCAGTCGTTGAACTCGCCGATGCCGCCGGTGGAGATGTCGGCGTGCTCGGCGGCGAAGTCCGGGCAGGTGGTGCAGCCCTCACGGGTCCAGGCGTGGGCTTCTTTGAGCGGGATCTCGTGGTAGCCGCCGTCTTTGGTCCAGACCTGGAAGACGCCCTTGATGTTCATCTTGGTGATGTTGGCCCGCAGGATCCCGTACTTCGCCTCGAACAGCTCCGGGAAGATGGCGTCGTCGAAGGTCTTGGAGCACATGAGCCCGATGGTCAGTGACAACCGGCGGGCGATCTTCCCGGCCTTGCGCGCCGCCATGACCGGCGGGGCCGAAGACTGGCAGCCCATGCCCACCAGGGCGATCCGCTCCGCTCCCCCTTCGACGGCCTTGGGGTAGGCGAGCGGGTTGGCCGAGTAGGTGTACCGGGAACCGGCAGCGGCCAGCACCTCGGCCCGGTTGGTGGCCACGGCCGGGACCGCCTTCCAGGTGGACCCGTCGCCCTCGAGGTCCGAGACCAGGGCGGCGTCGATCACGTCGTGCTCCAGGGCCCAGACCAGCAGGGCCGACACCAGACCGCCGTCCTGGCCGACCGCTTGGACCTCGGGGTCGGTCGCCCGGACCAGGAGGATGTCCGATGAGATCCCTTCGACCTCCTCGTCGGTCCGCTCCCGTCCGAACAGGTGGGTCTCGATCTCGGGCTCCCACAGGCGGAACCGCGGGCAGGCCCTGGTGCACATGGTGCACCCCTTGACCCCCCAGGTGCAGTCCTCGGTTCCGCCGTCCGCATCGATGTGGAACGGCTTGTACCGCCCGCCGGTGTCGTCGTAGGACAACACGTCATGTGGGCAGGCCACGATGCAGCCGGCACAGCCGGTGCACAGGCCCGAGGTCACGACCTCGCGGTAGAGCTCAGCCCATTGAGGTTTTTCGGGAGGCATGGGACAACCATAGCGACGAGGGCTACGGCCACCTGTAATTCGGCCCGGATCGAGTGGCGCGCCGGCCGCACGATCGAGCGGGCTCCTTGGCTCCCCGGATACGGTCTGAAGCGTGCCCGAGCTACCGGAAGTGGAGTCCTATCGCCGCCTGGCATTGGCAGTCCGGGGCCGGACGGTGGCATCGATCGTGGCCCGGGACCGCTGGTTTCTGAAGGCGGGTGCCACTGAGCCGATGCTCCGCCGGGCCCTGGTGGGCCATCGGGTGGTTGATGTCCGGCGGATCGGCAAGGTAGTCCTCGTGGACATCGACGACGGCGACGTCCTCGGGCTCCGGTTCGGTATGACTGGAACCCTGTTGGTCGACGGCAAGGCCGGGGTGGAACGGCTCATCTAT
>JAUTXB010000001.1 GCA_030838245.1 Acidimicrobiaceae bacterium | reverse complement strand
AGGTAATTGACGAAGGCCGCGTAGTTCGTCCCCTGCGAGTAGGCGGTCATCAACTGGTTCTGCACCGGCGTGAACGTCTGCGTGGCTGTGTCGGCACAGTTGTAGTAGTACGCGCTGGCCTTGGCCGTCAGCGATCCCATCGAATCGAAACCGCTGTACCAGGCCCCGGCTGACGCCAGGATGTTCGGCGACCAGTTGGCCGACTGGACCGCCTGCCAGATGGGGCCAAACCCCTCACCGGCCGTGACCACCAGCAACTGGGCCCCGGCTCCCTTCAACTTGGCAATGGCCGCGCTGTTGTCCACCGACCCGGGTGAGATGTCGACTGTGGTCACCGTTGCACCCTTGATCGCCTTGACACCGGCGCCGATCTGGTTGGCGAACACGGTGTCGTAGGGGATCCCGTCGTTCAGGATTCCCACGTTCTTGAAGCCCTTCTGCTTGATCCAGCTGACAGCGGCGACGCCGGTCTGCTGCAGGGAGGGGTTGGGGCTGAACAAGTAGGGGTACTGCTTGGCCAGCTGGGCAGGCGTGAAGCTGTTGGTCAGCTCCAGGTTGGCCAACACCGGCATCTTGGCCTTGGTCCAGACAGCCAGCTGCTGGCCGGCGGCGGCAGGGTTGTAGCTGGCCGTGATGACCGCGGCGTCCTTGTCGGACACCATCTGGTTGGCCACCTGGACGGCGTGGGTGACGTCGCTGGCGTCGTTCAAGATCTCGAGTTTCACCGGGTGGCCGTCGATGCCGTTGGGGTGCATCAAGTTGAACTGTTGGAGGGCCACGCCGGTCTGGATCTTGGCTTCGATCCCGTAGGAGGCCAGGGCGCCGCTGGTGGGTGCCGAGATCCCGAAGGTGATCGGGCCCGCGGGGATGGGCGGGTACCCCGAGCTGGCACCGGCGACCGATGTCGGGCCGACCACGGCAAGCGTGCCCGCGCACACCATCGCCGCCATGGCCACCGAAAGACACTTCCTCATGGATCTCCCCCTCTGGATGGTTACCGCCGCGGCGCGCTCCCCAAATGACTCGGCACGCAACAGCTCAATGAACCGAGCGTCACGGTAACACGACGCGTCCGACCCGCCAAGGCCTCCGGCCGAATTCCTGACATTCCTGTCGCTAGTCCGCCGAGGGGTGCTCGGCCCGTGCGACCGTCGGGACGACCGGGCTACCATCGCCCTGTCACGGGAGGGAACGTGCCATGAGGAACGAACTACAGCACCGGTTGGAACATCGACGGGCACGGAGCGAAGTCGTCCGCCGTCTCCAAGCGTTGGGACACTGAACGATGGCCTTTTTCGGGCTCCGCTTCGACTTCCGAAACCCTTCCTTTGCCGGGACCACCATGGCCGAGCGATACCGGACCGCGCTGGACATGGCCGAGTGGGCCGATGGACTGGGGGCCGTGGCGCTGATCCTCTCGGAACACCATGGATCCGACGACGGCTATCTGCCGTCACCGCTCCCCCTGGCTGCCGCCATCGCAGCCAGGACCAAGAACGTTCGCATCAACTTGGCTGCCCTGGTGACGTCGTTCCACGACCCCCTACGGCTGGCCGAGGATGTCGCCGTGGTCGACCTGATCAGCGAGGGGCGACTGGACCTGGTCCTGACCAACGGGTACGTGGGTGAGGAGTTCGCCATGTTCGATCAGCCCATGGGCCGCCGGGCCCAACGCACGAGCGAGCTGGTTGCCGTGCTCCGCCAGGCGTGGACAGGCGAACCCTTCGAGTACCGGGGGCGGACCGTCACGGTCACGCCGCGTCCACACCAAGAGGGCGGCCCGACCATCAACCTGGGCGGGAGCACCGAGCCGGCCGCCCGCCGGGCCGCCAGGATCGCCGATGGGTTCATGCCCTCGACCCCTGCCGTCTGGGAGTTCTATCGCGACGAGGTCATCCGGCTGGGTCGTCCCGACCCCGGTCCCCATCCGGGCGGCAACACCGACTTCGTCCACCTGGCGTCGGACCCCGACGTCGGTTGGCAGCGCATCGCGCCGCACGCCATGCACGAGGTCAATGCGTACGGAGCATGGATGGCAAAAGCGGGGCTCTCCGACACCGGCGGCTACGTGCCCGTCGCCGACGCCGATGCCCTCTTGGCCACTGGGCAGTACCGCGTGCTCACTCCTGATCAGATGGTGGCCGAGCTGACCGAACAAGGGCCGTTCGGCTTCGTCGCTTTCCATCCGCTCATGGGAGGGATCCCGCCCGAGCTGGCCTGGGAGAGCCTCCACCTCTTCGAGCACGAGGTGCTTCCTCGACTCTGACCACCGGTGCCGACAGGATCGCCTGGGGCCTAGATTGAGATACTTGTGTCATGTAGTATTTGGCTTGAATCCGACGTCGCACACACTGGGGGCATTGCATGGAGTTCGGACTGTTCATTCAGGGGTATGTACCTAACTTTCGCCGGGAGGTGGATCCCGAAGCCGAGCACCACGCCCTCATGGACGACCTGTTGGTGGTCCAGGCGGCCGACAAGGCCGGGTTCAAGTACGTCTGGGTCACCGAGCACCATTTCCTCGACGAGTACTCCCACCTGTCGGCCAACGATGTCGTCCTCGGCTACCTGGCCCATGCCACCGAG
>JAUTXB010000312.1 GCA_030838245.1 Acidimicrobiaceae bacterium | reverse complement strand
TGGCGTTCCATCCTGCGCCTCCCAAAGGTGTCGCCGAGGTATCCCTCGACGAATATTTCAATCAACACGCTGAAGGTGTACGCGGCGGTGCCGACCCCGGTGAGGATAAGCACGATCGTGAACACCTTCTCGCCCGGACTAAAGACGTGTACCTCGCCAAAACCGACGGTGGTGACGGTGATGACCGTCTGGAACACCGAATCGAGCACGCCGAAACCGAATGCGACGTAGCCCACCGTGCCGCCGGCAATGATCAGGAAGAATCCGATCAGGCCCGCCCGCAGCCTCCTGGCTGTGCCAGGCGGATGCCCCGTGTCTCGGCGATGGGGCATGGGCGGCGGCATGTCCCATTGTGGCCCACCAGTCGAAACGTGCCCGTCGAGAAGGGCGGGGCGGGTCACGCTGTCCCGCTGACCGGCAAGTGGATACGGTGGACCACAGTGCAGGCGACAACCGCCGTCCCCAATGAGCGACCGGTCTTCGACCCGTTCGACCCCCGGTGGTCGAGCGATCCCTACCCGCTCTACGCCGAGCTTCGAGAGCGCGCCCCGGTACACCGCAACGAGATGGGCTTTTGGGTCTTTGCCCGCCACGCCGACTGCCTGACCATCCTGCGGGACCGCCGGGTCAGCTCCGACGGGTCCAACATCGACCTCGACCGGATGCCGGGCGGGTTCCGGCCCCAGATGTCCGATGACCCGGTGGCGTCGGCCATGGTGGCTATGCGCCCCTTCTTGTTCCGTGACCCGCCTGACCACACCCGGCTCCGCGGCCTGGTGGCCAAGGCGTTCACTCCCCGCGTGGTCGAGTCGCTGCGGGCCCGGACCCACGAGGTGGTCGACGAGCTGCTCGACGCCGCCCTCGAGGCCGGAGAGGTCGACCTGCTCGAGGCGTTCGCCCACCCGCTCCCCGTCCGGATCATCTGTGACCTGCTGGGCGTTCCCATCGAGGACCAGGAGCGCTTCCGGGGGTGGTCTGCGGCCCTGGCCCGCGGCCTCGACCCCGACTTCTTGTTGACCAAGGAGATCATCGACCAGCGCATCGACGCGGTGGGTCAGTTCGCCGGCTACTTCTTCGAGCTCCTGGCCGAGCGGCGGAAGAACCCGGGGGACGACCTCTTGAGCCGGCTGGTCCAGGTCGAAGAGGAGGGCAGCGTGTTGAACGAGGCAGAGCTGCTGTCCACCTGCATCCTGTTGCTGGTGGCCGGGCACGAGACCACCGTGAACCTGATCGCCGGGGGAACGCTGGCCCTGCTCGAGCACCCCGACCAGCTGCAGCGCTTCCGCACCGATCCCGACGTCGTCCGCTCCGGGGTCGAAGAGATGCTGCGCTACGTCTCGCCCGTGCAGCTCACCGGTCGGTCCATGCTCGAGGACATGGAGGTGGGCGGGGTCACCCTGCGAAAGGGTGACTTCGCCATGTTGTTGGTGGCCTCGGGCAACCACGACCCCGACGAGTTCGAGGACCCCGAGGCCTTCGACGTCGGCCGGTCCCCCAACAACCATTTGGGCTTCGGTTTCGGCATTCACCACTGTCTCGGCGCCCCGCTGGCCCGCATGGAAGCCCAGGTGGCCCTGACCTCGCTCACTCAGCGCGCCCCCGACCTGGCCCTGGCCGACGGGAAGGACGGGAAGATCGTCTACAAGACGAACGTGGTGCTGCGGGGCATGGAAGCGCTCCCCGTCTCGATGCGGGGCTGAGCCGCCCTCGTTTCGAAACTGGGCTGGCTCAACCGGCCAGCGAGGCAGCCCGGTCGAACACCGGCTGCAGTCCGTCGAGCTGGCTGCGCACATCGTCGACGCTCAAGGGGACGATGAGCGCCGAGACGGCGTCTGCCCCGGCCAGGGCGTACTGCTCGGCGATGTCGGCATCCAGCGGCTGGAAGTACGGGCACACCGTCACCCGCACCTCCGACCGCGGCCGACCCTCGGCCGACAACAACTCGTCCAGCCGATGCAGCGGCGCGGCCAGCTCGTCGGGCTTCCGGTTGAAGGTGTGCCATCCCTGTCCGAACTTGGCTGTGCGCCGCAACGCAGCGTCGCTCTCCCCACCGATGTGGATGGGCGGCTGGGGCTGCTGGATGGGCTTGGGGAACATGGAACACGGGTTCAACGAGTAGAACTCGCCCTCGAACGACGAGGTCTCGTCGCACCACAGGGTGTGCAGCACCTCGAGGTATTCGTCGGTTCTCGCACCCCGGCGGGGCCAGGAGGCGTTGACCGCGTCAAACTCTTCTTTGAGCCAGCCCACCCCGATGCCGAAGTCGACCCGGCCGTTGGACAGCCAGTCCAGGGTGGCCACCTCCTTGGCCGTGTACACCGGGTTGCGCTGGGGCAGAAGCACCATGGCCGTGCCCAGCCGCACGCTGGAGGTGTGGGCGGCCAGGAACGACAGCGTGTTGAGGGGCTCCAGCAACCCCGATCCCGGAGGGGAGGGGACCTTCCCGTCCTCGGCGTAGGGGTAGGACGACTCGTACTCGTCGAACAGCACCACGTGCTCGCCCACCCAGATGCACCCGGCCCCGCGCTCCTCGGCTCCGGCGCCGACGGCGGCCAGCACCTCGGGGGTGGCAAAGGGGTTGGCCGTCGGGACCCACAAGTCGATGCGCATGATCAGTGCGGTGCTCCCGGTGCGAGGAGCGGCCACGGCCGTTCGCGTTCGGCAACGCGGGCCAGGTCCAACAACAGCTGCTCCTCGTGGTGGCGGCCGATGACCTGGAGGCTGATCGGGAGCCCGTCCACCGTCCCCGCCGGGATGGCCACCGCCGGGTTGCCGGTCAGGTTGGCCGGGATGGTCAGGGCCCCGTTGTTGCTGATGGCGGCCTCGAAGCCCACCTCGGCGATGAGGTCGATGTCGCCCACCGTGGTGGGCATGGGGCCCTCGGCGGCGAAGGCCACGTCGGGGTTGGAGGCGGTGAAGATGAAGTCGGCCCGGTCGAAGATGTCGGCCATGGTCTCGTTCACCTTGATCCGGAACATCTCGGCCGCCCCGGCCGTCGACACGTTGAGGTTGTAGGTGGCCAGGTTCATCCCCAGCTGGATCTCCGGGGTCAGGTCGTCGTTGCAGGCCGGGTAGAGGTCGCCCAGGTCCCCGGCCAGGCCGATCAGGTTGGACATGGCCCACTCGAGCCCGCCCCGGGGCAGGTTGACCATGACGTCCACCCGCTGCAGTCCGGCATCGGTGATCAACGCCTCGGCCGCCGCAGTGAGGAGCTCGACGAGCTCGGGCCGGACCACGGCGTTGCCCAGGTCCATGCTGACCACCGCCCGCTTGCCGGCGAGGTCGAAGGAGTCGAGC
>JAUTXB010000302.1 GCA_030838245.1 Acidimicrobiaceae bacterium | reverse complement strand
CGGCCGACAGCTTGACCTGGCCCTGGGCGATGACGTCATCGGCCACGACCACGGCCATCAGGCTCCCGACGACTAGGAGGGCGGACACGGCCATCAGCACCCGGTTGCCCCGGCGGGGCTTCGAGCGGGTAGCCGGGCTCAGTATGCGAAGCGGCGGCTTTCGGGGCGCCTGTCGGGGATCGGGGGCGGCGCTCCCCCGGCGCGAATCAGGTACGGCGGCGGCCCGCCGGGCGGCGGCGGACGAAGAAGGCGGTGCCATCAGGCCACCTCGCCGTCACGATGGGGATGCGGTGGGTCGGTGCTCTGTCGGTCGGTGCTCTGTCGGTCGGACTCGGCGTGGTCGATTCTCTCGATGACCCGAAGTCGGGCTGCCTCGGCCCTGCGGTTCTGCTCGATTTCTCCGGGGGAGGGGCGCCGCGAGCCCCGATGGACCAACCGGTAGTCCACGACGGCGCCACATACGCAGGGCAGGCCGGGAGGACAGGTGCACCCTCCGGTGGACGCCTCATGAAATGCCGCCTTGACCAGCCGATCTTCGCCCGAATGGTAGGAGATCACCACGCAGCGGCCCCCCGGCTTCAACAGGCGAAGGGCATCGACCAGCGCTCGATCGAGCTGGTCGAGCTCCTCGTTCACAGCGATCCGGATGGCCTGGAACACCCGGCGGGCCGGATGGCCGCCGGTGCGCCGGGTCGCCGCCGGGATGGCAGCGCGGACCACGTCGGCTAGTTGCCCCGTCGTCTCGATGGGCCGAGCAGCGATGATCGCTCGTGCGATCCGTCGAGCGAACCGGCCTTCCCCATTGGCGGTGAACAGGTCGACCAGCTCGTCCTCGGCGCTCCCGTTCACGATGTCAGCTGCGGTGCGCCCCGAGGACGGATCCATCCGCATGTCGAGCGGGGCGTCGCGGCGGTACGAGAAGCCCCGATCGGTGGTGTCGAGCTGGGGTGAGCTCACCCCGAGATCGAAGAGAACACCCGACACCTTGGCTCGGGGATCACCGGCGATCGCTCCCAGGTGTTCCATCACGATGGCCCCGATTCCGTCGAAGCGGGCCTGACGAACCGTTGCCCGCCCCTGGTAGGGGGCAAGTGCCGCCGTGGCCGATTCGACGGCGCGAGGGTCCCGATCGATGCCGAGCAGCTCCATCTCCGGGTAGGCGTCGAGGAGTGCGACAGCGTGCCCGGCACCCCCGAGCGTGGCGTCGACGACTAGTCCCGGTGGCACCGGGGCAAAGAGGTCGACGACCTCACCGGCCATGACCGGCTCGTGTGCGAACGCCTGGGTCATCCGCAGCCCCCCGACCGGCATAATGCCTGCGGGTGGGATTCCCGTGTGACCAGCGTGGAAGTTGGCGGAGGAGGAGTCTTCCAGCGGTGCGGTCGAGGGGCTGCGCATGGGCCAGACGCGGGCGATGTGCACGTCATCTCGTGCGACGATCTGCAACGCGGCCTCATAGGGCGTCAGGTGGTCTTCGGCGTCGATGTGGACGGTATGGGTGTTGTGGGAGTTACGGAGGTTGCGCGGCTCCTTCTCGTCTTTCTCGTCTCTCTCGGCTCCATTGTGGTCACCAGCGTTACTCCGTTGGTCAAGGTCGCGATCCAGGGGCAGGATCACGACGCTGGTCAGTCGTCGTCTCCCTCGGTCAGCCGCTGCTCCTCGGGCTGAACCTTGAGCTCCCACTGCGCCGGGTTCCACAGCTCCACCCGGTCGATCGCGCCGTGGACCAGTACGTCGCCCTCCAGCGCGGCGAATTGGCGAAGGTGCAGAGGGATGGGCATCCGGCCCTGTCGATCCACTTCCACCTCGAACGAAGTCGATGCCCACAACCGAGCCAGGTTCCGATCGCTCCGGCTGGTCTCCGACCGCTCCAGCATCGAGGCCATCTGCTGTTCGAACTCGTCGGGGGCCCACAACGACAGGCAACCGTCCTGGAATTGGGTCAGATACCCGCCGTGCTCGAACGGGCCGCGGAACTTTGCGGGAAGGATGACCCTTCCCTTCTCGTCGAGCGAGTGCTCGTACCTGCCGAAGAACCGTGCCACTGGCGATTGCTCCCACAACGCTCCTCGCAGTGCCCGAGACCTCGGTTCCGAGGTCCTCCCCTTCACACCACTTTGCGCCACTCTACGCCCCATACCCCCACTCGTCAACCACTTGGGCACAATCTCGACGCCCCATTAGCCCCACCGCCGCTCGGGTTCATGGAGGATCGACGGGCGGAACAACGAAAGGCAGGTTCAGCGGAATCCGCGGTGCGTCATCGGGTGGAGGTTCAAGTAGGCACGGCAGATGCGGTGAGTGAGCCGACGGCTCGGCAATAGAGGAACTTGGTTGCCGCCTTCGCTGTCGGGCACACAGTCGGGCACCACACGGCCCCGCCCGCCCGCGATTGCGTCAAGCGAAAGTAGAAACCTCGGCGAGACGCGGTGTTATCGATCCTCAATGAGATGACGACGTCGAGCCGAGCGCGCCAATGCGTCCTGGGCCCAGACCAAACGAGGAGTTGTCGCTACTCCAGCTCGAGTTGCGGAGGCGGAACACCTGGGGCGCCAGCGCCGTCGCCTCCCGCACCGCCACGACCCCGAGTGGGATCGTCGCCACCGTGCCGCCGGCGCTCGGCGTAGGCCTCTTCTTCTCCGAACGGAGCGGGTGGGTCCAAGTGCCAACCCATGCGATCGTCTCGCCACAGGACGTAGCCCTCGTTGGTCTTCCGACGATGATGGAAGTGGCACAACCGTGCCGTGTTGGCAAGGCACGTGGGACCGCCCTGGCCAATTTCCTCGGTATGGTCGATCTCCAAGAACCGGGTGGCACCACAACCGGGCACCACACAACATGGGTCCCGTTCCTCGAGCGCTGTGCGCAGGGGAGCATTGATGGTCCGGGTGAAGTGGTAGATCTTGGATATGTCCTCTGCGTGATGGAAGATCACCTTGATCCCCGCGTCGGTCATCAAGTCAGAGACAATCGGGATGGGCAGCGGGGCTCCCGCTTCTGCGATCTCGGAGATCTCACCCGGCATCGCCTCCCCCCGCAGGAGCGCCTCGTGGTCGACGCGGACGTGGACGACCACGTGGGGTGATTCGGCCGGCGACCCACTGGTGAGCAACCCAAAGAGCGCATCGGCGGCGTAGGCAGCCAACGGCTCGCGGCTTCCGGCCTTTCGGGCCTGCTCGAAGACGACGCCCGCTTCGTGATCGAGAACGGCAGCGATCTTCGCCCCTCGGTCGGCAGTGAGCCGAGCCTTCAGGCAAACGGCCCCTTCCTCGTCCGTCCAGTGGCGAAGGTAGCGGCCTTTGTGGATCCGTCGGAATGTACCCATTGGGTCGTCAGCTGTACTTGTCGCCTTAACTCTTCGGCACTCATTGCGCAGAACCTTGACCGGTTGCCGGCGGGCCGTGTTGATCAGCTCAGCCTCCTTGGCGGGATCGAGGCTGGCTGCCCCAGCGATCTCTTTGGCCTGGAGGGCAGACAAGGTACCGTCTGCCAGGGCATCAGCTGTGGCCGGGCACGACTCGAGCTGTTGGGCCAACTCGAGGGTGCCCCGGGCACTTCCCACGTCGCTCCCACTGCGCTCAGCGATGAGCTCGGCGGCACTGCGGTGTCCGGTGTCTCCGAACGCCCCCGAGGACTCGATCCTCTTCGCCAAGGCCAACCGGGCAGCACCACCGAAACGCTCGATGCGGACGGCCTCGTCAAACAGGGCCGTCGCGTCAGAACCCTCGAGTCGATCGGGATCGAGATCCGCGACCAGACGTTCAAGAAAGGCGACGGCCGAGGAGAAGCGGGAACGGAGGCCGCGCTCGGCATTGGCCAACCCCTCGTTCTCGTGCTCGATGTCGACCATCGTGTCGCTCGAAGTCATGAGACCATCGTGACAGGGGGGTGTATCAGTGACAGATGGGGGGTTGTATCGCTCACGCGGGCGGGGCCGCGGGCCCAACGGGTCGATCCATTCAGACATGCGCGACTGCAGGTCGGTCGGGTCGGGCTTGTCAGCCTCCGCCCGGAAGGGCCTTGATGAACTCGCTCACGACGGACTTCGCCTCAACGCTGGGCGAATGCGGGAGACCGGGCAACAGCTGGTCAATGCCCGTCGCCGCCTCGGCGAGGTCAGACTGAGCTGCCGCACGCTGGTCGGCGTCGAGCGCAAGCACATCGAGCAAGGGGCCCGGCTGCCAGCGACGAAGGCAGGCGCCATGAAACCAGGCACCGGCCCGGGTGCGTCGCTGAGAGATACCGACCACCTTCCGGCCATCGGCGTCGAGAACCTCTCCCGTACCCACACCACCGAAGCAGACCAATGACGACCACGACGTGCACGCGGCGAGACCGTCGCGGTGAACAGAGACTCCGGCGATACCCAGACCCTCGAGCGCCCGGCCCCAGGTGTCGCCGACCCAATCGAAAGCGCGGGCTACGTCGTCCAACCACAACGGATCGCTGCGGGGAATCCATGCGTCGACCCAGATGGGGTCGGCGGGAGTCACCAGGACTGCTCCCCCGCCGGACCGCCGGCGGGCCACAGCGACACCAGCCGACTGTGCCCGTCCGCCGTCGACAACCGACATCTGTTGGGTCGACCCCAGCACGACGGCAGGGCCGGACACCCTGCAGATGCCGATCGCTCGCTCGGACGGATCGGTAACGGTGGCCGGCCATCCCTGGTGGAGCGCTGCCGCACTCCCTGTGCGCTCCTCGATGCGCCAGCCGCTTCCCATCCCTACACTCTCGCATCGCAACAGGCAGCGACGCGGCGGCATCCGACGTCGACCTGAGATCATCGGGACCCTTGACTCAAGCGGTCAACGGTTCCGATTCAGGCGTGCCTGGCTCCAGGTACGTTCGCCAGTCCTCGCTGGCCCCGCCGCACAGAGCCAGGAGCTGGACGCGGTGGTGCGGAGCGATCGGCGTGCGCCGGAGGGCCATGCCCGCCTCGTGGGGAAGCCGATCCTCTTTTCGTGTGTTGCAGCGTCGGCACGCCGCAACCACGTTCTCCCACGTGTGCGGGCCGCCCTTGCTACGAGGGATGACATGGTCGAGGTTCTCCGCCGCGGCCCCGCAGTACTGACATCGCGAGCTGTCCCGGGCGAACACGGTACGACGGTTGACCGCTATTCGATACTGCCGAGGAATGTAGACGTAACGGATGAGCCTGACCACCGAGGGCTCGGGGACCGATATCCGCTCGGCCCGAAAGAACCGATCGGTGGTGTGGACCAATTCGGCCTTGGTGTCCAAGACGAGGAGCACCGCTCGCCGGGAGGAGACGATCCCCAGCGGTTCGAACGTGGCGTTGAGGACCAGCGCCCGCCTCGGTGCCACTCTCGGCGAGCAACCCGGGCCCCCAACCGGAGCCGGGGCCGTGCTGGCCGCTTTCGCCTTCCTCGGGAGGTGGGACCGTCGATCCATCGGTACCGGAATTTAGCCCTGTCCGGTGCTGGGGAGACGAC
>JAUTXB010000300.1 GCA_030838245.1 Acidimicrobiaceae bacterium | reverse complement strand
CGTAGAGGAAACCGTAGAGGCCACGGAGGCTGGCCAGGGCCCTGGTGATGGTGGCCGCGCTCCTCCCCTGGCTCCGGGCGAACTCGAGGAACCGCTCGAGGTCGTCGGGGCGGACTGCGCCAGGATCGATGCCGGCCTCGTGCAGCCACCGCTCCCAGCCGACCAGGTCCCGCCGGTAGGAGACGATCGTGTTCGAGGAGCGTCCCCGCTCCACGGTCAGCCAGGACAGGTATTCCTCGGCCCCGATCGACAGTGGTGTGCTCATCGTCCGAACGGAGACCGGCGCCCGGTCATTCGACCCGGTCGAAACGGTGCCGGCGGCGTCGAGCCAGCGCCACCCCCAAGATGGTCACGGCGTCGACGATGGTCCCGTCGTCGACCAGGTCGTCGAAGCGAGACACGGACATCTCCTCGATGCTCATGAACCCCTCCTCGAGCCCCTGTCGGTTGGTCGGCACCGGGTGGAGATCGGTGGCCAGGAACACGGTGGTCACCTCGTCGCAGAAGCCGGGCGTGTTGAGGCAGTGGGTCAACAGGTCGAGGCGGCCGGCTTCTCGACCCAGCTCCTCGGCCAGCTCTCGATGGGCGGTGGTCTCGGGTGGCTCACCGTCGACGTCCCGGGTCCCAGCAGGCACCTCGAACAGCCATCGGTTGACCGCCGGCCGGAATTGATGGACCAGGAGGACCGAATCGGTGTCGGTCATGGGGACGATGGCGACCGCCCCCGGGTGTCGGATCACATCCCGGTCGAACCGGTTCCCGTCGGGGTCGATGAACGAGGCCTTGACGGTGGAGACGATGAAGCCCCGGTGGATCGTCTGGTCGTTGATATGTCGGAAACCCGATGCAGTGCCGGCCGACGGGTTCGGTCGAGGCCCCGGGTCCCCCTGCTCAGAGGGGGGGGCCAACGTCGATCAACCGCGGCTCGCGACCCTCGGCGCGGGCCAGTGCCGCTCCGACCAGCTCCCGAAAGAGCGGATGGGGTCGGTCGGGCCGGCTCTTGAATTCCGGGTGCGCCTGGGTGCCCACCCAGAACGGATGGCCGGGTAGCTCGATGAACTCGACCAGCCGCCCATCGGGGGAGGTTCCCGAGCACACCAGGCCGGCTTCCTCCAAGCGGTGCCGGAACCGAGGGTTCACCTCGTAGCGGTGCCGATGCCGTTCTTCGACCACCTCGGTGCCGTAGGCCGCGGCCACCTGGGACCCGGGGACCAAGCGGGCACCGTAGGAGCCGAGGCGCATGGTGCCGCCCATGTTGACCACGTCGTTCTGGTCGTCCATGAGGTCGATGACCGGTGCCCGGGTGGTGGGGTCGAACTCGCGGGAGTTGGCGTCGTCCAGGCCGGCCAGGCTCCGGGATACCTCGATGACCATGACCTGGAGCCCCAGGCACAGGCCGAGCAGCGGGATCTCGTGCTCTCGGGCGTAGCCGGCGGCGGCGATCATCCCCTTCACTCCCCGCTCGCCGAAGCCGCCGGGGATCACGAACCCGTCGAACTCCCGGAGGCGGTCGTGGGCTAAAAGGTCGGGCACCTCGGCCGCCTGGATCCACTCGATCTCCACCTTGGCTCCGTGGTGGAACCCAGCGTGGCGCAGTGACTCCACCACCGACAGGTAGGCATCGGGCAGGTCGATGTACTTGCCGATGATCCCCATGCGAACCGGCCGGGTGGCCGCCTCCACTTGGGCCACCAGGCGCTCCCAGTGGGAAAGGTCGAGCGGGTACTCCGCCTCGGAGTACCGGAGCAGTCCCAGCACGTAGGTGTCGAGCCCCTCTTCGTGGACGACCAGGGGGATCTCGTAGATGTTCCGGGCGTCGATAGCCGATACCACCGCCTCGATGGGCACGTCGCACAGCAGGGAGATCTTCCGCTTCAAGTCGTCGGAGATGAGCCGGTCCGAACGGCAGACGATCACGTCGGGCTGGATCCCCCGGCTGCGGAGCTCGGTGACCGAGTGCTGGGTGGGCTTGGTCTTCTGCTCCCCCGAGGTGCCGAGATAGGGAACCAGGGTGAGGTGGACGTAGCACACGTTGTCGCGCCCCACGTCCCGGCGGAACTGGCGGATGGCCTCGATGAAGGGGACGATCTCGATGTCGCCCACCGTGCCCCCGATCTCGACGATGACCACGTCGATGTCCTCGGTGCCCAGCTTGCGGATCCGCCCCTTGATTTCGTCGGTCACGTGGGGGATGACCTGCACCGTCTTGCCCAGGTAGTCGCCCCGGCGCTCCTTGGCGATCACCGACGAGTAGATCCGCCCCGTCGTGGTGTTCGACTCCTGGTGCAGGTTCTCATCGATGAACCGCTCGTAGTGGCCGAGGTCGAGGTCCGTCTCGCCCCCGTCCTCGGTGACGAACACCTCGCCGTGCTCGAAGGGATTCATGGTGCCCGGGTCCACGTTGATGTAGGGATCGAGCTTGCACATCGTGACCCGGAGTCCCCGGCACTTCAACAGGCGACCCAGTGACGACGCGGTCAGGCCCTTCCCCAGCGAGGAGGACACGCCGCCGGTGACGAAGATGTACTTCGTCTCGCGCCGTCCTCCGACTTCGGGAGTCGGTGCGCCCCCTGCGTGGTCTCCGGAGGGACTCGGCGAGGTTGGCGTGTCGGGCACCCCTCGACACTACCGGAACCGGCCGCGTCGTCGGGTGGACCACCGCGTGCCACCGGGGTCAGCGAGAGGCCGGGCGCCCTGCTCGAGAGCCCTCGAGCAGCTCCCGTGCGTGCCTCCGGGCCGTGTCGCTGTCGGGGCTCCCCGACAGCATGCGACTCAGCTCGACGATCCGGTCCTCGGGGTCGAGCTCGGCGGTCAGGGCGACGGTTCGACCGTCGACCTCGTCCTTACGCACCGACACCTGCCGGTCGGCGTGGGCAGCCACCTGGGCCAGATGGGTGACCACCAGGACCTGCGTGCGCTCGGCCAGCGTGGCCAGGGCGGCGCCCACCGAGACGGCGGCCATGCCGCCGATGCCGGCATCGACCTCGTCGAACACGACCACCCCGGGCGAGCCGGTGAGCGCCAGCCGGACGGCCAACATGGTCCGGGCCAGCTCCCCGCCCGAGGCCACCTTGGCCAGGGGAAGGGCGGGCTCGCCCGGGTTGGCCCCCAACAAGAAGGTGACCTGGTCCGCCGGCCCCTCTCCCGCCACCGACACCTCGAACCGGGCCGACGGCATGGCCAGCGTCCGCAAGGTTGACTCGATCTGGTCGGCCAGGACCGGCGCGGCCTGGTGACGGCGGCGGGCGACCACGGCCTCGGCTTCGGCCAGCACGGCCGCGGCCCGCTCGATCTCGTCGTCCAGGGCGACCGCCCGTGCATCAGCCGACTCGAGATCGGCCAGCTTGGCTCTGGCCTCGGCGGCAAAGGCCATGATCTCGCCCGGCGTGGCGCCGTACTTGCGGGCCAGCTCGTGGAGCAGCTGGCGCCGGGCCCGCACGGCCTCGAGCCGCTCGGGGTCGTCGTCCCAGGTCTCCACCACCTGACGGAGCTCGGTGCCGAGATCGGCCAGTTCGGCCATCACCGCCCGGCTTCGCTCCTCGAGGGGTGCGAGTGGGGGCCGGTCGGCCAACGCCCCGGCCGCGACCGCCACCCGGTCCTGTGCGCTCTCGGCCTCGGACCCGGTGCCAGTCCCGGTCAAGGCTTCGAGTGCGTGGGCCGCCGCCTCCCGGTGAGCGGAGGCCGCGGCCAGGCGGTCCTCTTCGGCCGACAAACGGTCGCCCTCCGCCTCGTCCTCCAGGGCCGCCGCATCGATCTCGGCCACTTGGTAGGCGAGCAAGTCGGCGTCGCGGGCACGCTGCTGGGCGTCACCCCCCAGGCCGGCCGACTCGGCCTCGAGCATCCGGAGGCGGTTCCGGGCCGCATGCATCGCAGTCAGGTCGATGTCGGCGAACCCGTCCAGTGCGCCCCGTTGTGCTGCCCCGTGCACCAGTGACTGGTGCAGGTGTTGACCGTGCAGCTCCACCAGTTGGGCGCCGACCTCGCCCAGCCCGCTGACCGAGGCCATCCGGCCGTCCACCCACGCTCGGCTGCGCCCGGCCGTGGCCACCGCCCGGGCCAGGATTACCTGTTCGTCGCCATCCTCGGCGAAGCGTCCCTCGACCACTGCCTCGGTGGCCCCCGACCGGACCAGAGTGGGGTCGGCCCGGCCTCCGAGGAGGAGGGCCAACGCCTCGACCAACAAGGTCTTCCCGGCGCCCGTCTCCCCGGTCAGGGCGGTCATCCCCGGCCCCAGGGTCACGGTGACGTCGTCGATCACCCCGAGGTTCTGCACCCGCAGCTCCCACAGCATGGCGATCTGTCCCTAACCCTCGCTACCGGTCGGCCAGGCGGAACTTGGCCCGGAGAATGGCGTGGAAATCCGGGTCGGAGAACATGACCAGACGAGCAGGCCGGTCGCCCTCACGGCACGTCACCCGGGCCCCGGGTTCGAGGGTGGCCAGGGTGAAGCCGTCGACCACCAGTACGGCCGACCTGGGCTCTAAGACGTCGAGCGTGACCCATTCGGACGGATCGAGCACCAGGGCCCGGTCGAATTGCATGTGGGGGGAGACGGGTGTCAGCACCAGCGCCCGCATGCCCGGCGACAGGACCGGTCCCCGGGCCGAGAGGTTGTAGGCGGTGGAGCCGGTCGGAGTGGCCACCAGCAGCCCGTCGGCCTCGTAGGTCATGAACGGCCGGCCGCTGATGGACGAGGCGATGCGGACGGTGTGGCCGGGAAGGTCCTTTTCCACCGCGGCCTCGTTCAATGCGAATCGCTCGACCTGATCGGTCCCGTCGGCACCGGTCAAGGTGACCTGGAGGGTCATGCGGTCCTCGACTTGGTGCTCACCGGCGAGGAACGCCTTCAGCGCCTGCTCCAGCCCGGCCGGCTCGATCTGGGTCAAATAGCCCAGTCGCCCCATGTTCACTCCCAGCACGGGCACGTCGTCGACCATGGCCACCTCGACCGCCCGGATGAGCATCCCGTCGCCGCCCACGCTGACCAAGAGGTCCGCCCCGGCGGCGCTGATCGTTCCGTCGGGCTGGGTGGCCGAGACGGCCTGGTGCCCTCGGGCCGTCAGCCATGACGATGCCCGCGCCGCCAGCTCGGCTGCGTGTTTGCGGTCGGGGTGGGCAAAGAATGCGATTACCGCCATCGGGCACCAATCATGGCGCTTCGTCGGTCGGAGGGCGAGGCGAATCCCCTTCGTGGGCCGAGACGGGAGCGTGGTCGTGCGCTGTGGTCACCACTGCGTCGAGCATCGCGTCGATCTCCTTGCCGGCCGTCGGACCGATGTCGGCGTGGGCCCGGGCATGGACCAGGAACTCGACGTTCCCGGCGTGACCGGTGATGGGCGACGGCATCGCCCCCATGACCACCGCTTCTTGGGCTGCCAGCGCGTCGCACACCTTGCCTAGCGTACGGCGATGGACGGTGGCGTCGCGGATGACCCCCCTGCCTCTCGAAGCTTCGGTCCGGCCCGCTTCGAACTGAGGCTTCACCAAGACGATCAGATCGGCGTCGGGACGGGCCAGCTCGCCGGCCAGCATCGGAATGGCGCGGGTCACCGAGATGAACGACAGGTCGGCGGTGACCACGTCATAGGGCGTGCCACCGGCGTCTTCGAGGGCATAGGTGCGGATGTCGGTCTGCTCTCGCACGTCGACGCGCTCGTCTTGGCGCAGGCGTTGGTGCAGCTGACCCCGACCGACGTCGAGGGATGTGACCGAGAGGACCCCGTGCTGAAGCAGGCAGTCGGTGAACCCACCGGTGGAGGACCCGGCATCGAGCGCCCGGGTGCCGACGACCTCGAGGTCGAATCGCTCGAGCGCCGCAGCCAGCTTTTCGCCCCCCCGAGAGACGTAGCGAGGCGAGGGCCTGGTGAGGTGGATCGGTTCAGACGGCGCCACCAGTCTCGATGCCTTCACGGCCACCGTCCCCGACACGAGCACGCCCCCGTGGTCGATCAGTTCCGCTGCCTGTTGGCGGCTGGTAGCGAAGCCCCGTTCGACCAGGACCAAGTCGAGGCGGCGCCTCGTGGCCTTGGTCAGCCGGCCGACCCGGAGCCGGGAGCGGCCTTCTTAGCTGCCGCCTTTTTGGCCGGGGCCTTTTTCGCCGCTGCTTTTTTCGCCGCCGACTTCTTGGCCGGCGCCTTCTTTGCTGCCGCTTTCTTGGCCCCGGACTTCTTGGCGGCAGCCTTCTTGGCTCCCGCCTTCTTTGCCTGCGATCCGGTCTTGGTGGCCGGAGCCTTCGAGGTGCCGCGCCCCATCACCGAGGCGACTTGGCGGGCCAGATCCTCCAGGCTCCCGATGCCCAACGAGGACAACTGGTGGGACACCTCGGCGTGGACGAGCGACAGGAGAGCCTCGGTGCTCTTGCGGCTCCGTTCGAGCACGTCGTCCACCTTGCTCTGCGCTTCGCCGCGCTGGACCTCGCCGCTCTTGATCAGCTCCTGCACCAATTCTTCGACTCGAGCCTTGGTGAGCTGGGTGAATGCGGCACCAGCATCGATATATCGCCGGAAAGGATCGTTGTTGGCCATGGTCTAAGGATAACCCGAGTGCTAGCTACCAGCAAGCACTTTTGCCATCGCCCGAGGTCAGCGGCTCGCCAGGCACTGGTCGACCAGGGCGGCGAAATCCTTGGCCCGATGGTCGACCGGTACCTCGGACACGTCGACCGTCGCCGAGGTCACGCCCGAGTCGACCAGAGCGAACGGCACACCCAGCCGGACGGCCAGATGACCGTCGGTCATCGGCCGGTCCCCCACCATCAGCACCGGGCCCGATGAGCCATCCAGCTCGAATCTCGACTGCAGGAGGGCCACGGTGGCCGGGTGGGGCTTGCCCGCGATCACCGGTTCGACGCCGCTGGCCGTGGCCACCGCGGCGAGGAGGGCCCCCGATCCCGGGACCATGCCCGACGGTGTCGGAAACGTCGGGTCTTCGTTGGTGCCGATCAGCCGGGCACCTTCTCGAACGGCGCCCGACACCCTGGTCAACGATTCGAAATCGAAGTGGTGGGTCCATCCGACGACCACAGCGTCGACCGGCCCGGCGTCGCGGATCACCAGCCCGCGGGACTCCAGAGCCTCGACCACGCCGCCTTCGGCCAAGACCATCGCCGCGCTACCGGGATCGAGGAGGGACGCCGCGGCCTGGGCCGAGGTGACCAGGTCCCCGGAGGTGGCCGGGATGCCGACCCGGGCCAAGCGGGCGACCAGCTCACCGGTGGTGGGAGCGGAGTTGTTGGTGGCAAACACGATCCGGACGCCGCGATCCCGCAACGCCGAGACGGCTGTTCCCACCTCACCGATCGGCTCGCCGGCCAGCCATATCACCCCATCGAGGTCGACGATCCAGGTGGCCCCGTCGGCCACCAGTCGTTCGTCCTGATTGTCCCGGCTCATCAGGTCGGTGCGTCACCCGTCGAAGTGCCTGGGGACGTCAACACGGCGCCGCCGCGCGCTCGCCGCGTGCTCGACGCCAGTTCGTCGGCCGATTCCATGGCCCGGTGTATCAACCCGGAAAGGGCTTGGCGGGGACCGGCAGCCGTCTCGGCGTCCGGGGCCGAGTCGGTCGTCGATGCATCGGCAGTGCCGTCCTCGCTGTTCCCGTCGAATCCAGAACCCGAAGCGACCACCGACGTGGGACCCCGGAGCGAGCTGACGCCGTTGGTGGCCGACCCGGCCAACCGGGCGGCCCGCTCCCAGTAGGAACGGAACATGCCGATGTCGAAGGCGCCATCGCGCAGCCGTGACTGGGTGAGGAGCCGGGCCGGGGGTCGCTTCACATCCCGGACGATGTGCAAGGCGGCCAATCCCCTCAGCACGTACCAGGTGGTATCGATCTCCCACCACATCAGACCCTGGCGGGCCGACGCCGGAAGGTAGTGGTGGTTGTTGTGCCAGCCCTCGCCGCCGGTGACCAGTGCGACCAGCAACGAGTTCCGGCTGGTGTCGGGGGTGGCGAACCGGCGCCGCCCGAAGACGTGGGCCAGCGAGTTGACGATGAAAGTCCCGTGCCACAACAGGACGGTGGACAAGAAGAAGCCGATGATGAGCCCGCCCCAGCCGCCGACGATCAGACACACGACCCCGAGGACCCAGGGACCGACCCAGTGGAACTTGTCGAGCAGTCGAAGCTCGGGGTAGGCGGCGAAGTCGCGGATGGCACCCACGTCGGTGTCCTTGTAGCGGCGGGAGAGTATCCAGCCCACATGGCTCCACCAGAACCCGTCTCTGGGTGAGTGGACATCGCCATCGGTGTCGGTGAACCGGTGGTGGATGCGGTGGTGACCGGCCCACCACAGTGGTCCCTTTTGCGCCGCGGTCGTAGCTCCCAGCGCCACGAGGAACTGTGGGACCCGACCCATCTTGTAGCTGCGATGGGCGAAGTACCGGTGGTAGCCGGCGGTGATGAGGAACATGCGCCCCACATAGAGGCCGGCGCAGAGCACCCAGTCCTGCCACGTGACGGTCACGAAGAAGGCCAAAAAGGGAACCAGGTGGACGAGGAGGAACGGGATGGCCGACAGCCAGGCGGTCCCCTCGAGCGCGTCGCCAACTGTGCTGTCGCCAACTGTGCTGTCGCCAACTGCGCTGTCGCCAACTGTGCTGTCGCCAACTGCGCTGCCATCCAACACGTTGTCATCCAGCATGGCGTCAGTCACGGCGTCCTCGTAGGGCTCGGAGCGCGGCACGGCCGATGCCTGCCATGCCCCAAATCGGTCCGTCCGAAGGGCATGGCCTCATCGTACCGTGGACGAGAAGGCCGGGAAGGATCCGATGGGCCTGCTGGCATCAGCCGTCCACGTAGATTTGCCCGCCGGCCGCGGTCACGGGGATGGCGGTGAGGCCCCGTGTCGCCGGCCCGACCTCGACGGCACCGGTCCTGGCGTTGAACTCGGATCCGTGGCAGGGGCAGGCGATGATGTCGTTCGAGTTGGCGAAGGCCACGGTGCAACCGGCGTGAGGGCAGATGGCGTTGAAGGCCACGAAGCTGCCCGCCGTGGGCTGAAGGACCAACCCCGGAGCGCCGCTGGCCGGATCGGTGAACTGCGCCGCCCCTCCCACCGGGACATCCGATGACGGGCCCAGGCGGCGCCCGGCCGGCTTCGTTGCCGTGGTGGTGGGGCTTCCGGTCGTCGTGGGGGTGGTGGTCGGCGCCGGTGCCGTGGTCGTCGTACCGTGCCCGGCCGGGGCGGTGGAGATGGTGCCGGTGGCCTGATCGGCGGTCGCCTTGGTCCCTCCGGCCAAACGCCCGATCCAGGCCACGAGGCCGCCGGTGGCCAGCACGGCCGCGGCCACCACGCCCGTCGTGGCCCCACGGGCCAATACGGCGCGTCGGTCGATCGACACCCCGGGGGTCGGAGATCGCAATCGTCCTAAGTAGGTATCGAGGGCCGGTGCACCCCCCGCTCCGGCGATGAGCAGCGGTGTCCAGGCGAAGAAGAAGACGATGTCGGATCCGGTGAAGTAGGGCGAGGAATGGAAGCTGATGGTGAGGAACAGCCCGAGGGAGATGGCCATGCCCCCCAACGCGGCGATGCGTGTCCACAGACCGACCAGGACCCCGAGCCCCACCGCCACTTCGCCGATGGCCATGAGCAATCCGACGGCAGGAGCCACGTGCAAGAGCTCGCCCAGCAGACGGTGGATGGGGCTGGTCCGCTCTGCCCCGAGCAGCTGAGCACGGATCGAGATGGGGCTGGCGTCGTTGAAGAACTGGGGATTGGCCAGCTTCTGGAGTCCAGCGAAGAGAAAGGTGATCCCCAAGAACAGCCGGAGCGGTAGGAGCACCCAGCCGACATGGTCGGTCACCCCGGAAGGGGGCTGCCACCACGGGCGCTCGGTCTCGGCCCCGGGACCCGCCCCGCGCTGTTCGTTCGCAGCCTTCACCATCAGCTCGAGGGCTCGCGCACTGGGAGCCCGGCCGCCCGATACACGCCATCGATCAACGTCATGTTGGCCACGGCATCGGCGGTGGTGGTGGTGACCGGCCCGCCGTCGGCCACGGCTGTGGCAAAATGCTCGAGTTGGCACTGGTAGGTGGAAGGACCGGCAACGTGCTCGACCCGCTTGCCCGCCGGGGTTCGCACCACCAGGCGGTGGTAGTGCTGGGGAGCTACCGGATTAAGCACTCGCAGCTCGCCCCCGTCGCCAGTCACCCGCATGCCGATTCGCAGCACGCTCGACGACAACATCGACGTGTGCATGCGGGCCGTCCGACCATCGGCAAAGGAGAGGTCGGCCACCATAGCCCGGTCCACGCCGGGCGAGGACAGCTTGGCCCGGGCCGAGACCACCTCGGGCTCGGCCGCCGCCATGAACCTGATCATGTTGAGGGCGTAGCAGCCCGCATCCATCGTGGCCCCGCCGGCCAGATCGAGTCGGTAGCGGATGTCCTTGCGGTTGAGCAGCGGGAAGCACATCCACGCGTCGATGTGACGCACCTGGCCGATGAGGCCCTGGTCCACGACCTCTCGCATCCGAGCGGCTAGGGGATGGTGGCGATAGTGGAACGCCTCCATGACCACCAATCCGACGGCGTCGGCCGCTCGGTCCACGGTGACGGCCTCGTCGGCATTGGCGGTGAAGGGCTTCTCGCACAAGACGTGCTTGCCCGCGGCCAAGGCGGCCAGGGTCCAGCGACCGTGCAGGCCGTTGGGCAATGGGTTGTAGACGGCATCGACATCGGGGTCCTCGACCAATGCGGCGTAGTTGGGCATCACCCGCTCGATGCCGTGCTTGTCGGCGAAGGCGCGAGCCCGCTCAGGGTCGCGAGCAGCCACGCTGACCACGTCCACCTCGGGGAGGGCCCGGGCCGGGCGAACCAGTGCGGCCGGGGCGATCTTGGCCGCGCCGAGAATTCCGATGCGGAGACGAGTCATGGGGCACGACGTTACCGCCTGTTCGCATCGGTGATGGCGTCACTCCCGTCGAGGGCGGCGTCCTCGAGATGTTGCTGAAACAGAACGGCCGAACCGGTCGAACCGGGTTCGAAGCATCCGTCTCGCATAGCCTGTCAAGGCATGGTCGACTGGTCGACGATCGCATCGGTGGGAACGGCCGTGGGCACGCTGTTCTTGGGCCTGGCCACCTTCTCGTCGGTCCGTTCGGCCAATCGGACGGCGAAGATCGCCGAGGAGAGCCTCCAAGTGGGACTCCGCCCGCTGCTCGTCCCCACCCGACCCGACGACCGGCCCGAACGGGTCATGTTCCAAGACGACCACTTCGTCATGGTCGAAGGTGGCCGGGCCGCAGCCGAGTGGGACGGCGAGGTGCTCTATTTCGTTATCCCCCTCCGCAACGTGGGGAACGGCGTGGCCCTGCTCCACGGTTGGGAGGTGATACCCGAGCGGTTGATCGGTGGGCAGGATCGACCCGATCCCGATGCGTTCCGTCGCATGACGCGAGACCTCTACATTCCCAACGGGGATCAGGGGTTCTGGCAGGGAGGCATGCGGGACGCGGATGACGAGAAGCGTCCGGCGGTTGTACGGGCGGTCGAGCAACGTACTTCAATTACCATCGATCTCCTCTACGGCGACTACGAGGGCGGTCAACGAACCATCACCCGCATCGCGCTCGTCCCCAAACACGATGCTCCCCAATGGATCCCCAACGTCTCCCGCCACTGGAACCTCGATCGCGCTGACCCCCGTTAGGTCTGCGCCGATCCCCGGCGAGGCCGGGTCGCCCGGTCAGGTGTCGCCGGGCTGAGGCACGGCCATGTCCGAGAGGCCCTCTCGCCATACTTCTTCCTCGATGAGCTCCCGGCTCCGCCACCCCTCGCTGGTCCTGACCAGCGCGTGGTTGTAGTAGCCACCTCCGGGCGCATAGCGCTCGGACCCGTCGGGATTGTGGAGGTACATCGGGTTGAAGAAATAAGCCCGGACAGCGGCCGTGTCGCCGTCGATGGTGATTCGCTTGTTGCCCAAGAGGTGCTGGCGCACCGGGAAGATCGACAAGGCCACGGCCAGCCACTGTTTGATCTCGGTCGGGTTCCCGGCGATACCGCCGGCCGATGTGTAGTCGATACGGGCATCGGGGGTGAACACGGTGTCGAGCAGCTCCCACTCCGCATTGTCGACGGCCATCGTGTAGCGGGTCAAAAGGTCATCGATCTCGAAACGGTCTAGGAGCTCCTGCATCGATGCGGTGGGTATGGCGTCGGACATCACGCTGCCTTTCCGATGACCTGATCGGCAAATTGCTCCATCAGCTCGATCTTCCGTTCGATCGTCGAGTTGTACCCACGGTCGTCGCCCTGAGCGGCCACCATCCACGGCGCACAGATCCAGTCGGTCACACCGGCGTCCTCGAATCGGCGGACGAGGTCGGGCTCGGGCAGGGCGGCCACAGTGGAGAAGATCCGAAAGCCGTCGAGCGTGCGGCCGGCGGCGGCCAGCGCCGCTTTGACGCTGTCGATCTGCTGCATCGCCTCGTCGGGGGGCAGCACCCGGGCGGCCACCCACCCGTCGCCCAGCGCCGCCGTCCGGCGGAGGGCGAGCGGCGAGTCGCCGCCGATGATGATCGGGATGGGCCGGGTGGGTGCGGGGTTCACTTGCATGAGTGGGACGTCGTAGTGGGTTCCGTGGTACTCGACCCAGCCGCTCTGCCACAGGGCCCGCAGGGCGGGGATCATGTCGTCGAGCCGCCTGCCCCGATCGGAGAACTCCTGTCCGGTGAGGTCGAATTCCTCCTTGCACCAGCCGGCTGCCACTCCGAGGTTGACTCGATTGCCGGACAGGACCGCGGCTGTGCCAACCAGCTTGGCCACGGTCATGAGATCACGGGCCGGGGCGACGTAGACGCCGGTGGTGAACTGGAGGGTCCTGGTCACCGCGGCCATGGCCGAGATCACGCACCAAGAGTCCGGCCAGTCGGTCTCGGGCGCCCAGACCGGAGAACCGTCGTCGTAGGGCGAGTAGGTGTATCGGGATCGGAGATCCTTTGGGTAAAAGAGATGGTCGGACACGTACATCCCCGAGAACCCGAGATCCTCCGATGCCTGGGCCAGCTGCACATACTGGTCGGTCTCGAGGAAGGCTACGGCCTGATGGAACTGCATCGCTCTTCTCCCCCACCGCTCGCTAGCCGGTTGCCGCGTGGCAACGGTCGAACGCTGCCTTGGGCACGGTAAGCGTGACCGCTTGCGCCAGTCAACTCACCTCGACCCGCGCCCGGTGGGCTACCCGACAGGAAGCTTCGAGCGTCGCGACCCGTTGCCCAACCGTCGCACGGCGGCGGCGGCGTTCCAGCGCACGGCGCCGGCCAGATCGATGGCGTGCTCCAACGGGGTGTAGTCGGGCCGGGCGGCGGCCGCGGCCAGCGCACGATCGAGATCGAGGTCGTGCTGATCGAGGACGATGGAGAAGTCGCGGCGCATGGGCTCGGCCAGGTCGTAACCGAACGACCGGTAGGTCCGGGCGAACAGCGGTTTGAAGAGGCGTACCCATTCGTGTAGCCCCGACGAATGAGACATGGGGTTCTTGGGGCGGCGCCGGATGTAGTCGGGCAGGAGATCGGCGAACGCCTGTCGGATGACCCACTTCTCCACTCCGTCGCGCACCTTGAGGTCGATGGGCATGCGCATGGCCAGACGCACCAGGGCCAGGTCCAGGAACGGCACGCGGGTCTCGACGCCGTTCCCCATGCTGGTTCGGTCCACCCGTTGCAGCTCGGTCCGGCTCAGGTTGGCGATCTTGTGCTGAAACAATCGTTGGCGCAGGTCGTCCCCCACCTGGCGGTACATGTCGTAGCCACCGAAGAGCTCGTCGGAGCCGTCGCCGGACAGGACGACCTTCACGCCACAGCGATGGACCCGCTCGAAGAGCGGCTTGGACACGAGCGCGTTGATGATGTCGCCGTACTCGGTCAGTTCGGACATGCCGATGGCCGTCCGGACATCGGCAAAACGAAGGGCGTTGGGTCGGAGCTCGATGACCTCGTGATGCACGCCCAGATCGGAGGTCAGCCGTCGTGCGTAGCGGAGGTCGTCGCTGTCGGAGGTACCGACGGTGAAGGCGACACAGTCGGGATGCATGGCCTGGACATGGAGCAGGGTCAGCGCGCTGTCGACGCCTCCCGACAGGATCACCCCCACGGTGAGGTCGGTGTCCACCCGGACCCGGATGCTGTCCTCCAGGGCCGTTCGGACCAGTTTCATGGCCTCGTCGGGATCCTCGATCGGCTCCTCGCCGTCGCCGAGGCGCATCAAGTCGACATAGGGCGCCAGTTCGGGCCCCGAGTCCGGGCTGCCCCATCCGTGATGCCCGGGGGGAACCTCGGTCACGGCGGCACCCACGGGTACGAGCGACTTGACCTCAGAGGCAATGTGGAGCCGTTCCCCCCGCCTGGACCAGTAGAGGGGCTTGACCCCGATGGGATCCCTGGCCAGGTACACCCGACCGCCTGCCCGCTCGACCACAGCAAAGGCGAACTCGCCCCGGAAGTGGTGGACGGCCTCGTCCCCCCATTCCAGGAACGACTCCAGCACCACTTCGGTGTCGCTGGAGCTGCGCAACTGGTGGCCGAGAGCTTGGAGCTCGGTGCGCAGCTCCCGGTAGTTGAAGACCTCACCGTTGTAGCAAAGGGCCCAATTCCCGTCGGCCGAGGTCCACGGTTGCACGGCCCTGTCCCGGTCCACGATCTGCAGGCGCTGGGTACCGAGCAGCAGCCCCTCGTCGCACAGCGTCTCCTCGACGTCCCCCCGGGGAGCGATTGCGGCCAGCATCTGGGCGAAGAGGGCGCGGTCGGCGCCGTCGCCAAGGATAAGAGCGATACCGCACATCGCCCTCAGCCGCCGAACGCCGCGGTGTAGTCCTGCTTGAGCTGGTCGCAGGCATCGGGGCTGACGCACACGTGCCAGGCCTGGCCCTCGTCGATCACATTGACATCGCCCTCGTCCTGTCGGGCCAGGAGCACGGCAGCCAGGATCTCGTCGGCATCGAAGCGCCGGAACCAGCGCATCTCCACGTCCATGGCGTAGCCGGCGCAGTGGGCGCTCGGGATCACCGCGGCATAGCCCAAGGCTCGAAGCCGATGCTGGTGCTGGACGCTGCGGACCAGGCTGGTCACCCAGAGGTCCGGCGTGCTGGGCGGCGCCTTGGCCGAGAAGTCCCGAGCCAACTGGTTGAGCAGCACCACGAACTCGGGGCGTGCCCGGGTGAACAGGAGACCCGATGTGTGCGGCCGGCGCCCCGGCCATGTTCGCCGCACGCCCCAGTCCCGGGCCCGGCCCGGGAGTCCCCGGGGTTGGGAGCGGTAGCGGAAGCCCAGCTGCCGGCGGGCCCGGAGCGGGTCCAGGTCGACCAGCTCGTCCGAGGACAACACGTCCTCGTCGGTGTCGAATGTCGCGGTGCTCCCCCACCAGGCCGCGTCGATCTGGGAGAGCAGGTAGATGCGGATCAGTGCGGCCAGCCCGTCGGCGCTGCTGGCCGGATTGGGCCGGTAGTCGTACACGTGTCGGAAGAGACGATCGGCCGCCGCGTCCATCCCTCCGGGTACACGGGCGAGCACCGTTGCCAGCTCGGGCGTGGGAAGGCCGGCGTCCAGCGCCTTCTCGGCCGCCGGTCGATCGGCGTCATCGGCTCCGCTGGCCAGATCGGCCTCATCGACCAGCTCGGACACGGCCGATCGATAGTTGGTCAGAAGGTCGCCAGATGAGAGCGGGTCCGAAGGCCGGCGTCTCGGTGCGGGTATGTCTGCAACCATGAACGAATTGATCTCCCAAATGGAGGGTGCACCCACTCCCACGGATTCTCGCCTCCAGCCGGGCGCACGTGACCCGTCCGGGTCAGGTGAACCATAGCGCCACGACGATCATGTGTGACCGAACGATGCACCGGTACCGGCTTGACGAGCCACAATGACGTAGCGCGTTCACCTAACCAACTTCCGTGACCTGAGGCCTCGCTGAGGGCGAGGTGCCGATTGGACAACGCCTGGTCGGGGTATCGTTTCCGGCGACCCTCGTTCGCCGGGACCCGTCACCGGGGTGGATCATCATGGAGGAACTACGTGGGATCGCCCATCGCCGTGCAAGGATCACAGCCCATCCCTGTCCGGCGCCCCCTGCCCCCTCTGACTCCCTGGATTGCCTTGGGCTTTTGCGGCTCACTGGGGCTGGCCGTGACGGGCACGAGCGTGGGGTCAGTGATCGAGCCCAATCATGCCTTGTGGTGGTTCTCGATCCCCAACGGAGCATCCGAACTGGTCACTGCCGGCTTCTACCTGTCGGTCGCACTTTTGATCGTCGGATGGCTCGGGGTCGGCCGTCAGGCCCGACAGGGGCTGTTGACCACCCGGTGGGCGTGGCTGATCCTTTTGGTCTGGGGTCTGCCCTTGTTCCTCGGGCCACCGCTGTTCAGCCGGGACATCTACAGCTACATCGGCCAGGGCCTGTTGGCTCACCATGGTCTGAACCCGTACTCGGTACCGCCCTCGGCTCTCGGTCACGGCCCGCTCCTCTCCTCCATCGCCAGCGTGTGGCGGAACACCGCCTCCCCGTACGGCCCGCTCTTCGTCGGCGCAGCCAATGTCGTGGCCGGTATCGCCGGGGGCTCGCTGGTCGCGCAGGTGTTGGCCTTCCGGGTCCTGGAGCTGATCGGCATGGTTCTGATCATGGTCTCGTTGCCCCGATTGGCCCGCCATCTGGGGACGGACCCCGGCATCGCCCTGTGGCTCGGCGCCCTCAGCCCCCTGGCCCTGTTCAGCTTCATCGCCTCGGGCCACAACGACGCGCTGATGATGGGCTTGCTCCTCGCCGGCGTGACGCTCGCCGTCGAGGGTCGCCTGGCCTGGGGTGTGGCCCTCTGCGCCCTTGCGGCCACGGTGAAACTGCCGGCGGCGGCGGCAATCGTCTTTCTGGCCGTGGACCAATTCCAATCGGCGAGGCGTACAAAGCGTTGGCGGGTATTGGCCGAGGCCGTGGCCGTCCCCCTGGTCGTGCTGGCCGCGGTCACGCTGGCGGTGGGGCTGGGTTGGACCTGGCTGGGACCCAGTGCATTGCATGTACCCACCGAATTGAAGGTGCTGTCGACGCCGGCGGTGTCGCTGGGCGTGTTCTTCTCCCACCTGCTCCATGTGATCGACATCCCGGTCCGCCAGGCCACCATGATCACTGTCACGCAGGTCGTCTGCGGTGCCGGGGCTGTGCTCAGTTCCGTGTGGCTGCTCATCAACGCCCACAAGTTCGATGTTGTCCGGGTGCTCGGTATCGCCTTGTTGCTGATCGTGGTCGGCGGTCCGACGGTGTGGCCGTGGTACCTGATGTGGGGGCTCGCCCTGCTGGCCGCCACCTCGGCGCAACGCTCCAAGCTGCTGGCCGCAGTGGCAGCTCTGGCCATGCTGGTGGTCGGGCCCAGTGGCCATCCCCTCTTGAACGGGAACGTATATCTGGTCGTGGCCCTGGGTACCCTGGGAGCATGCGTCTGGCTGGCGCGACATCGGAACTGGTACCGCGTGGCGTCGGGTTATGCCTCCTGAGCTGAAGGCGGCCGGGGCCGTCAACGAGATGACGGCCGTCGACCTGGCCCGGACGCCCCATGTTCCCGAGCCCGCCGCCCCCGGCAGCGATCGGTCCGAACACCCGGTACGCCGCGGCATCCCGATACGTGCGCCCGACCGGTGGCCCCGATGGATCGTTCGACCCGTCGTCATCTATCTGGTGTCGCGTGTCGTCACCTATGCGGCCATGGGCATCGCCACGACCATCTCGCACAAGGGCGTGTGGGGTGAGATCGACCTGTGGGACAGTCGCTGGTTCATCCGGGCCGCGCAGCACGGATGGCCGAGCCATCTTCCGATGTTCCACGGCCACGTCGCCGCCAACACCATCGCCTTCTTCCCGCTCTTCCCGCTGTCGTTCCGCTGGCTGGCCGAGCTGACCGGAGCGTCGTTGCTGACCGCCGGGGCGGTCGTGTCGGGCATCACGGGGATGACGGCGATGATCGCCGTCTGGGCCCTGGTCCGCCACTATGCCGGGAGCGGCGGGGCCGACCGCGCCACCCTGCTCCTGGCCGTGTTCCCCGGGGCTTTCGTGTTCAGCATGGTCTATTCGGAGGGCATGACCATCACCTTCATCGCCTTCGGTCTCCTCGCTCTGATGCGGCGGCGATGGGTAGTCGCCGGACTCCTCGGCCTGTTGGCCACAGCCACCTCGCCGGTCGCCGTTGCCTTCGCTGTGAGCTGTGCGTGGTGCGCGTACCGGGAGATCAGGCGGAACCGGAACTGGCGGGCCCTTGCCGCACCGGCGCTAGCCCCGCTCGGGTTCTTCGGCTACCTGGGCTGGCTGTGGGTTCACTCGGGCTCGATCTCGGTATGGACGCAAACCGAGCGCTACGGATGGCACAGCTACGCCTCCCTCTGGTATCCCATCCACCTGGTCGTCTCGTTCGTGGCCAACCCCGTCGCCCCGACGGAGACGAACAACATCTTGGTGGCCGGGATCGTGGTCGTGGTCATCTGCGCCGTCGTGGCCATCCGCGACCGCATGCCCGTCCCCATCCTCCTGTACGGCCTGATCGCCGCCGGCATCGCCGCCGTGACCGCCCCGGTCGGGCTGCGACCCCGTTTCATCTT
>JAUTXB010000288.1 GCA_030838245.1 Acidimicrobiaceae bacterium | reverse complement strand
ACGGGGGCAGTCTCATCTTCCACTCCGAGTGCCAGATGCGGTACATCACCCAGTGCCTGGAGACGCTCATCGATGGTGGTCACCGCTCGATGGAGCCTCGCCAGGAGAAGTACACCGACTGGCATGACCGATCCCAACGGGAGATCAAGAAGCTGGTTTGGTCGCAGCCATCGGTGAAGCACTCGTTCTTCAAGAACGCCTACGGGGAGATCCACGTGTTGAGCCCGTGGCGACTGGTCGACTATTGGAGCTGGACGAAGGAGCCCGACCTCGACGACTTCGTCGTGCGGTGAGCGCACCGACCGTCGACCCTCCCGCTGCGACCCGGGACCGCCTGCTCGACGCCACCGAGCGGTGCCTCCGGCGATCCGGCATCCGGCGGACGACGGTGATCGCCATCGCCGGCGAAGCTGGCGTCTCCCGGGCGTGGCTCTACCGGCACTTCCCCGACAAGGCGTCGCTCGTGGTTGCCACCCTCGCCCGCACGGACGAGACCTTCTGGGCCAACGCCCGCGCCCGGGTATCTGCTGCCCGGGGCATCGCCGCCCAGGTGGCAGAGGCGGTGCAGCTGTCCCGGGAGCACGAGCCTCGTGCCCTCCTTCTCCAATTGAGGGCGCAGGAGCCCGAGGCATTCGCCGAGATCGTCGGAACAGGACTGCGGGAGATGATGCCGGGCCTGGCCGTGTTCTGGCACCCCTATCTGGAGGCCGCCCGGGCCAGCGGCGAGGTGCGTGCCGACCTGAACATTGCCCGGGCCGGCGAGTGGGTCATGCGCATGGTGCTGTCACTCGTCACCGTTCCCGGCGATGCGGTGGACGTGGACGATGCGGCAAGCACTCGCCGTTTCATGGAGGAATTCCTGCTGGCGGGCCTCCGATAGCCGGGAAACCGTCCCACCGGGCCGCAACTCGGTGCCCGAGCCAAACCTGAGGATCTCTCAGGAAGCCGACTTGGTACTCCATCGCAGCCGCGACAAGCTTCTCCGATGGCTGAGAGCACGCGTCCCTCGTGGTTGACGGCTCGGGGCGCCCTCAGGGTTCCCGAGATCACTGCCTATTTCTGGATCATCAAGGGTCTGTCAACGGCGATGGGCGAGTCCACGTCGGACTACCTCGTGCACCGATTGGACCCCGTTCCCGCCGTGCTGCTGGGCTTCGCCGGCTTCGTGGTCGCGCTGGTGCTGCAGTTCTGGATGCGGCGCTATATGGCCTGGACCTACTGGTTCGCCGTCGTCATGGTCGGCGTCTTCGGGACCATGGCGGCTGACGTGCTCCACGTCGGACTGGGTGTCCCCTACATCGCGTCCGCCCCTCTGTTCGCGGTGGTCTTGGTGGCCGTCTTCGCGGTATGGCAGAAGACCGAGGGAACGCTCTCCATCCACTCGGTCGACTCCCCGCGGCGAGAGCTGTTCTACTGGGCCGCGGTCGTAGCCACCTTTGCCCTCGGCACCGCCCTCGGCGACCTGGTGGCCATAACCTTCCACCTGGGCTACGGCTACTCGATCGTCCTGTTCGCCGTCATCATCGCCATCCCCGCTGTCGGCTACCGGCGCTTCGGGTGGAACCCGATCTTCGCCTTTTGGTTCGCATATGTCGTCACCCGACCGCTCGGTGCTTCCTTTGCTGACTGGATGGGCAAGCCCACCATCCTCGGCGGCCTGGGTTGGGGCAGCGGACGGGTCAGCCTGGTCCTCACCGCGCTCATCGTCTGTCTCGTCGGCTACCTCGCCGTCACTCGCAGGGACGTGCAGAGACTTCGGACGCACGCACACCAAGCGCGGTAGTCCCACAAGGCGGTCACGGGAGACGGGCCGGATAGCATCGGCGCCATGGCACTTGTCGAACCTGGTCACCTCCACCGCGTCGCGCTCGCCGTCGACGATGCTGCATCCGCTCACGAGTGGTTCAAACGCGTCCTGGGTGCCGGTGGGCTGAACAGCGAGCAGCACCCTGAAGATATCCGTTCGGGCGGTGAGGCCGATCTGGAGGGCACCGACGTTCGCATGTTTCGTGTCGGAGGCTATCCCGTCATCCTCTTGTCCAAAGGCGCACCGGGAGGCCCGGTGGCGAAATTCATCGAGCGTTACGGACCCGGTGTGCACTCGCTGGCGTGGGAGGTCGAGGACATGTGGTCTGTCCAGAACCTCCTGATGGAGAGCGGCGTCCGACTCGGTGCCGTGAACATCCCGGGGCGTCACTTCTTCATGCACCCCCGGGACACCCACGGAGTCCTGATGGAGTGGACGGACGACTCCTTTGGTGGCAACAAGCGCCAAGGGGACGAAGGAGGCGGTGTCGTGGATGTGGCCAGCCTGGCGTGGGTGACCGCAGTCGTGGCCGACGCCGAATCGACGGCGACATTCCTCAGCGGCCTGGCCGGTGCCACCCCGGTGACGGGGAACGCACGGGGACCCGAGGCTCGGGAGCTGACCATCGACCTCGAAATCGGCGACATGACGTTGCGCCTGGTCACGGCTCTCTCTCCCGAGAGCCCGTATGTCAATGAGGGCGGGTCTTCCCGGCTGTGCTCCTATGCCCTGCGAGTGGCCGACCTCGAATCGGCCCTCACCGCGTTGGAGGCAGCGGGGGTCCCGACTGTTCGACGAGACAGCGGGTTGGCGGCGACCGATCCGTCGGCCACGTTCGGCCTACCCATCGAATGGACGACCTGAACACCAGCGACCGAGCCAGGTATTGCTGATACTTTCTTCAGCACGCGGCAACGCTGTCGCCGTGAAAACGGGAGGGGAACGCCATGCCGGCTCACAGGTTCTCCCGCGCCGTCCGGTGCTCGATCGTGGTGGTCTTCCTGGCCGCTCTGGCGGTGCTCGGCGGCCTGTCGTTCACCGGAGGCACCCCCACCGATGCGACAGGAGCGGTACCGCCAACAGGGGCCCACAGCCGGGACGCTTCGTCTACCGGCACCGGAACGCTGTCAGCGGTCGACGTGGCCGACACCGCCAGCTCCAAGGACCCGTTCCAGGGAGTCCTCGAGTACCTCCACACCCGACAGGGAGTGGCCCAGGTGGCCCTCTTCGACAAGGTCACCGGCAAGACATACCTACTCTCGGACGGGACGAACGCGCAGTACACCGCCAGCATCGTCAAGGCCGACATCCTGGCCATGTGGCTCAAGCAGCTGCAGGGGACACCCGGATCGATCCCGTCAAACGTGCCGTACTCGATCGAGTACCTCATGCGCAACATGATCACGATGAGTGACAACGCGGCGGCGACGTCGCTGTTCTACTTTGGCGGTGGCTGCAACGCCCTCACCCAATTCAACACGGCGATCCCGACCACCGACACGACGGTCGGCTGCGAGTCGCCGACGTACTACGGATGGGGCAATACGACGACGACCGCCGCGGACCAGGTGAATATCGTCCGGACCTTCGCCTACGACAACAACATCCTCACGACGAACGCCAGGGACTATGGCCTCCACCTGATGGAGAGCATCATTCCGGGCCAACGATGGGGTGTCACGTGCGGTCCGTGGGGAACGGCCTGCAATTTTCCGGACTATGCCGACCCGGTCCCCGGTGTCACCGTCGCCCTTAAGAACGGCTGGAAATACGTGCCGACCTGTACCAAGCAGGATGAGTCGTGTCCATGGCAGGTCAACTCCATGGGATGGGTGCAGGGCAAGGGCCGCGACTACGTCCTAGCCGTTCTGACCACGGACGACCCCGTCGGGAAGGGTGTCGTCGGGTTCAACTACGGGATCGCCACCACCCAGGGCGTGTCCCAGCGGATCTGGGACAACCTGGCCCCCTGACGTCCCACACCGAGTCGAGCGGGTGGGCTCCTGCTCGAAGGCTCCTGAGCCACACGGGCATTGACGGCTGGGTGCCTGTGGGACCATCTGGATCGTGGAAGCTCGCTTTGCGACCAATGGCGACGTCGCAGAAGTCGTCCGTCTGGGCGGCGTGATGTAAGCGTCCGTCGGCCAGGACATCAGCAATCCCCGCTGGATCAGCGCCGCGGAGGAACACTTCTGCTCGCGACAGGGGGCAGATGTCCAAGTGGCGGTGGTGGACCATCCCGATGGGAAGCGCTTGGCCGCTTCGGGAGCAGCAGTGATCGTCCGCCGCCTCCCCGCTCCCCACAACCCGGGGGCTCTCGTCGCCAAGGGCTCTGTCGGGAGGTCATGCGCCTCCTGCTCGACTGGTGCGCCGCGCGCAGCGCACCCATCGTGGAACTGCACCCTACGCCTGACGGAGAGGCGCTCTACCGGTCCCTGGGTTTCGGGCAGCGAGGTCCCGTCGCCCTCAGACGGCGTGAATGGGACGCAAGATCATGAACTGGGTCTACCCAGCGGCTTCGCTGGCGGTGGAGACCCACGGGGATCAGGCGACCGGCGACACGACCTTGAAGAGCGAGCCCGTTGGGTCGGCTGCCTGGGCCAAGCGACCGAATGGTGTGTCCTCGCCCGGCGTGACCACCGAACCACCCAGGTTGGCCACCTCGGCCAGGGCCTTGTCGGCGTCCTCGACACCGAAGTAGATCTGCCAATTGGCTGGGACCCCGTCGGGCAGGAATGCGGAGGCGTCCATGATGCCGGCCAGCGCCCCATCGCCTTCACCCAACGTCGTGTAGCGGAATTCGGGAGTATCGCTCATGACATGGGCGTCCCACTGGAACACGTCCTGGTAGAAGCGGACCGAGGCGTCATAGTCACGGGTGTGGAGCTCAAACCAGTTGGGCGTGCCCGGCTCGTTGAGGATGCCGAAGCCCTTGTGGAGCCCCGGCTGCCAGATGCCGATCGCGGCCTGGCCGGCGTCGGACACGACGGCCATCGTCCCCAACTCCCCGACGTCCATGGCCGGCATCATGGCCTGACCGCCCTTGGCCTCGGCGGCTTCTACGGTCGCACGGGCGTCCGGTGTGGCCAGGTACACGTTCCAGTGGTCGGGAATTCCCATCTCGCCGTCGTTTTTCATGGCCCCGGCCACCATGTGCCCGTCCTTGGAGTAGTTGATGTAGCCGCCGAACTCCTCGCCGGAGCTCTCCGCCGTCCAGCCGAAGAGCTGGCCGTAGAAGGCTCCGCATTTCTCCGGTTCCGATGTGAGGAGGTCGACCCAACAGGGGGCACCAACGGGGGCTGAGTCACGCAGTGGCACGGGAATCTCCTTCGACGATAGGAACCTTGTCGAAGGGTAGACCGTCCGGCCCTTCCAAACTCATCTGTCCAGCCCGACGTGGGTGAGCGATGCGGCCCTCCCGACGTCGGGCCCGCTCGACCAGTCCCCGGTCAGGGAGAGGGAAGAACGCGGCGACCCGCCAGTTGGGCCGGCGTCGGCCACCGTGCCTTCGACGCCCATCCCATGCTCTCGAATATCCGCAGGAGGCGGGCCGATGAGTCGAGCTGCCC
>JAUTXB010000266.1 GCA_030838245.1 Acidimicrobiaceae bacterium | reverse complement strand
ACGGGGGCTGGCGCGAAGAAGCGACAAGAGCATGACGGGAAGGGCGAAGGGCAGCAACAGCCGTGACCACGTCCCGACCCGGCGATCTCCCATGATCTTCTCTCGACGTTTCGGCCGCAATAGTTGAATATTTTGTGAGACAGGCTTATGGGTGGACGCCCGGGCTTGTGCATCGTGTCCATCAGCGCCTTACTGTCGTGACGGACCCGTAGGCACCGTGACGGGAGGCACGACCGAGGAATACGCCGTCTGGAACAACCGCCGGGCGGAGCTGGCCAGGTGCGGCCGTCAAGGCCCAACGCATCTGGGTGGAAACAGCTCCACCTCGAGCTCGTGGCTGAACCTGGTATTGGTTAACCGGCTCTCGGGTCGGGCGGTGAGGGTAGTGGCGTAGGTAACCCCCGTTGGGGCCTGAGGGTCTGGCCGGGGAGACGCGCCGATCTGAGAGGGGGAAAGATGTGGGGTCCCGGTTGTGATATGGGCCCCTCCCCTTTCGAGTTGGCGCTCCGGGGAGGGGCCCGGAAGGCGGTTATCGCCGATGGCCATCATATGGCCTTGCCCGCTGTCGGTGGAGGCCTACGCGGCGGCCGGCAAGGGGGTGCTGGTTCCACGGCAGCGGTGTCCGGGTTGCGGGGATTGGATGGTGTTCTGGTCGGGCTATGGCCGTTTTGTGCGATCCGGCAGTGTGTGCTGTATCTGGGTGCGCCGGGCGCGGTGTCGGCGTTGCCGGCGCAGCCATTCGTTGTTGCCTTCGTTTTGTTTGTTGGGACGCCTCGACGTGGTGGAGGTGATCGTGCCGACGGTGGCCGCGGTCGGCAAGGGGAGCGGGGTACGCAAGCTGGCCGATGCCGGCGGCGTGCCCCACACGACAGCTCGGTCATGGTGGCGTCGTTACCGTCGACGTGCGGCGCTGTTGTTGAGTGCGGTAGTGGCCGGGGCGGCGGCCGTAGGGGTGGTCTTGTCCGGCTTGACGGGTGTGGCCGAGGTGGATGCCGTGCAGGGATGGGAGGCGGTGGGGGTGACGGTATCGGGCGAGGTAGGGGTGGGGGTGTGGGCGGCGGTGTCGTTGCTGTCAGCCGGGGCGTGGCTGTCGACCACCATGAACACGCCCTGGGCGGCCGACCCGGAATGGCGTTTGATGTTGGTGATGGTCAAGCATTGTTCGAGGGTTCCGCCATGACCTGGGGTGGAGTCCTGTGCGATCCGCAGCCTGAGACGATTTGTGCGCCGGTGTTGGTCGGCACGGGGTTCGCCGCGCCAGATGGGTCAGGTTTGTTGGAGTGGATGGAACAGGCAGCTTGCCGTGGGGTCGGGGCGGCGGAGTTCTTCGGGACCGGGGTGTCCAGGGGCCGCAAGCGGTGTCGGGGCTGCCCGGTGGTCGAGCCGTGCTTTTGGTGGGCCATCGTGGCCGAGTCGGATCTCGGTTACCGTTCCGGGCTCTGGGGTGGCGCCAGTCCGGCCGTCCGGGCCCAGGTCGCCCGGGTGACTGGCGTCGAATACGCCCGGGCTCGGTTTGTGGCTGCCGCGGCGGAGTGGGGGCGACAGTGTTCGGGGCGGCCTGCTGAAGGGGCGGAGGCGGGATGATCGAGCTGTGTCGGGCTCATCGTCCTCGAGTGTCGGAACCTTATGCCGGCGAACTGCAGCTGCGGTTCGTGGTCCACCTGGAGGATCACCCCATGGTCGGATTCGCGGCCGGGAACGTGCTGCTGTTGCTGTTGGAGGAATTGCGGGTCGAGGGGATAGTGGTCTACCAGGTCCGCCTGGAGATGGACCGCTGAAGCGGTGACCAAGCTGGTCGTGGTGCGCGAGGGCGGCCGACACCGCCTGGTCGGTGAGAGCGGCTATGTCGAGTTGGCCAACTCGTATTTGGCTCATTTGGAGGCCCGGTGTTTCTCGCTGGCCACCGTGCGGGCTTACGCCTTTGACTTGTTGAACTTCGGCCGGTTCCTGGCCGAGCGGGCGGCGTCGATCACCGACGTGGTCCCCACCGACTTGTTCGAGTATCTGGACTGGCAAGGACGGCCTCGTCGGACGAAGGGGACCACGGTGGTGCGCCTGGCCGCTGGTGGGGGGGCGGCCCCAGCCACGATGAACCGGCGCATCGCTGCCGTGCGGGGCTTGTTCGAGTACGCGCTGATCGTCGGTGTCCGCAGCGAAAACCCGGTGCCGGCCGCCCGGCGTTCTACCGGGTTGCGACCCAAGCGTCGAGGTTTGCTGGGCCACATAGGCCCGGGCCGTCCCACCGGCGGAGGCCGCCTGGTCCGCCAGCCCCGCCGGCTGCCCGAAAGTGTGCCGTCCAATGAGGTGGCCGCCTTCTTCGCCGATCTCGACACCCGCCGCGATCGTGCCATCGTCCTGGCCATGGTGTTGGGCGGTCTGCGCTCAGCCGAGGTCAGGTCATTGCGGCTGGCCGACGTGGACATGGGATTGCGTCAGCTGCGAGTGGTCGGCAAGGGCAACCGAGAACGCCTCGTCCCCGTGGATCGACCGTTTTTCACCGAGCTAGCCAACTATCTGCGACACGAGCGGCCTCCAGGGTGTCGGACACCGGAATGCTTCGTGGTCCTGCGCGGCCCGACCACTGGCCAGCCGATGACCGAGGCGGGGCTGCGGCGAATCTTTCGCACCCACCGAGCCCGGTCCGGTGCCGTCCGAGTACGACCCCACCGACTCCGGCACAGCTACGGCTCAGAGTTGGCGGCCGCAGGGATCGACCTGCTGGTGTTGCGCGAGCTGATGGGCCATGCCTCGCCGGAAACGACGGCCGGTTATGTCCATTTGGCTCCCGAGACGATCGCCGCCGAGTACGCCAAAGCCTGCAAGGCGGCACGGTGAACGTACAGGCCGCTATTGCCCTGCGACGACAGGGCGCTGCTGATCTGCTGGTCGATTACGCCGAAGCCGTCCAGGACCTGCCCATCGGCCCCGAGCCCAAACGTCGTCGCCGCAACGCCGCCGCCCTGTTGCTGGACGGCAATCCGGACCTGACGACCTGGATGAACAAACCCACCCCAGCGAGGCTGGCCGATCTGCGCCGAACCGGAGCATGGCTGTTCGTTTCCTGGTGCTTCGTCGAAGGTCATCTGCGTCCCGATCTCGACTTGTTGTTGGCCAAAACACCCGGTGATCTTTACGTCCGATGGGCCGAGGGTCATTCCGACGACGTGGCCGCTCTCACCGAGATCGCCCGCCGCTTCTCCTGGAGCGCCAACTGGACCAAGGATCTCACCCGGGGCGGTCTTGCCCTGATCTGCCTGTGGGCCGGCAAGACCCTGGCCGAGCTCGATGACGGCGACTTCGATAACTTCGCCGCCGAGTTGGCCGCCGCCCCCTCAGCAGGATGGGACACCCGATCCCACAACCAGGCCCGACTGTTCAGCCTCCGACAAGCCTGCTACGAGCTGCGCATCTGCGACATCCCGCCCCGCAAGAACATGCGGCGAGCGGCCACCGTCGCCGAGTACCTCCAAGCTGTCCCTCAGCCAGCCATCCGTTCGCTGGCCCGACGCTACGTCAACCTGATCGCCACCACCCTGCAACCCTCAACGGTGTGGAACCGGGCCGCCAGTCTGATCCTCTTCGGCGAGTACCTGGCCGCCCACCACCCCGATATCGTCCGGCTCAATCAACTTCACCGCTCCCACGTCGAAGCGTTCCTAGT